>NZ_CP123639.1:0-207500 GCF_029889745.1 Ligilactobacillus faecis | reverse complement strand
CTCTGAAGTAGTCCAAATTTTTAGTGAGCGTTCATAAAATTGATGAGTACAATCTAGGTCGTCATAGCGTTTTAAGAATAATTTCCAATTACGCTTAAATAGTTTGTAGTTTTTAGAGCTACGTTCAAAGTTATTCATCAAATCAGTTCGCATAGAGTTAAGTGCTCGGTTAAGCATTTGAACGATATGAAAACGATCAATGATGATCTTAGCATTAGGAAATAGAGTTTTAGCAATATCAACGTAGTAAGAGTTTAGATCACAACTAATGGTGCGCACTAACTGTCTGACGGATTCTGGGAATTTCATAAAATACTTGATGATAGTATCTTTAAACCTATTAGGTAAGATAGTTTGGATAACATGGTTATCCGAATCAAGGCAGATAAAGTGATAGCTATTGTGAGTACCTCTAAATTCATCAAAGCAAAGATGTAGTGGCAAGAAATTGAAGTTATTCCGAAATTCAGAACGAGTATGAGATAACATACGGTTAACGGTCGAAGTAGAAACACCTTCTTCATAAGCGATCGTTTTAGCGGAAATGTCATGTCTTAGTTTAGTGGCGATCTTAGCTCTAAGTGAATAAGAGATCTGACAATTTTGGGGTAAGAGCGTAGTTTTGGCAGAAATAGTTGAATTACAATTGCGACAGCGAATGCGAGCTGAACGAGCTTGGATAGTAGTTTGATGAGTGGAGTTGACAGCTGGGATTCGGATGAGTCGTTTAGGAGTGTAACCATTACGGTAAAAAGCGTTAAAGCCACAATTATTACAACGAAAGTTCGTTAATTCGTGAGGCAAGAAACTGATAGTAGCTTGAAAAACTTTATAAGAGATACCATTGATCATTTCATCATAAGGTTCATTAAAGAAGTGAAGATGAGGATCACTGATATCAAGACAAGATTTAACTATCGAATCAACAGAATATGTAGTATAATTTAAAGAAGTCATAATGTCACCATACTTTCTAATGATGTTTTCGTGGTTGTATACACAAGAGAAAAAGGTGCCGTTATGGCTCTTTTTTTGTGTAAAAATTTTTATTTACATACCATATCAAAAAAGCTGTGTAATGAACAGATTATCATTACACAGCAAAAAGTATAGAGCCGGAACTTCTTGTATCTTTTCCAAGATAGGTTTGAAGGTAAATGCGTGCTTTTAAATGATCAAAGTTTCTATATCCATAGGCAGTACGTTGTATCTGTTTGATCTTCCGATCGATCTCTGTCAGGGAAGAAATTGATAGTAGCTTGAAAAACTTTATAAGAGATGATGAGGTCATAATGTCGCCAAACTTTTTAATAGAGAAAAAGGTGCCTTTAGGGCTCTTTTTTGTGTAAAAACTTTTATTTACATACCATATCAAAAAAGTTGTGTAATGAACAGACCTATCCTTACACAGCAAAAAGTCTAGGCCTCTCAACTTAATGACATTAGTCGATGGCTCAGTCTTTTTATTTTAAAGCAAAATATATTGTGAATTACTTTACAAAAAGGATATATAATTAAATTTCACACAATGAAATCATTCTTTTTTTCTGATCGAACGGATAATAAATTATGAATAAATATTGGTGGGGTTAAGAATGTTGTATAAAATATTAAGGCTAGCTTAAGTTGTATGAATTTATAGTGCAAAAATCGTGGTTATGAGCTATTATATTAATTGTTGAGTTAGTATTGTGATTTATTGAACAAATAAGGATAAATAATGATATATCTGAATATGTCCAATGAAGTCATTTTATTTTTCTAATATATATAATAATAAATAATGCATAGGAGTGATTTGATTGCAAATGTTAAAAACGCGTTCTTTTTGGAACGCAGCTGTTTTGACTTTAGCATGTGCTTTATTAGGGGTACTTTTAGCTAAAGTGAAGTATTTGAACTTGGTCGGTACGTTAGTGATCGCTTTGTTGTTAGGGATGGCTTTACAAGTACGGCCGACTTGGATCGAAGCTTCTAAGCCAGGGGTAGGGTTTATTTCTAATAAATTTTTGCGTTTAGGGATCATCTTACTCGGTTTTAGGCTCAACTTGATGAAGTTAGCGGATGCCGGGATCAAGACGATCTTGATCGCGATCTTTTTAGTGACTGTTACGATCTATTTGACGTATTATCTGTGTCGCCGTTTTGGGGCTGAAAGTGATCTTTCGATCTTGACGGCTGCTGGTTGTGGTGTTTGTGGAGCCGCTGCCGTAATGGGTGTCTCACCACAGATCAAAAATGATGGTGTTGACGAAGAGATCAAACGGGAAAATGAAGTTTTAGCGATCGCAGTTGTTTGTGTGATGGGAACAGTCTTTACCTTGATCGAGATCGGTTTGAAACCATTGTTGCATATGACAGATGCTCAGTTTGGGATCATGGCAGGTGGTTCGCTCCATGAGATCGCACATGCTGTTGCAGCCGGAAGTGCTGGTGGAACGATCAGCTTAGATGATGCTTTGATCATGAAATTATCACGAGTGCTCTTATTAGCACCAGTTGCTTTGATCATTGGGATCTGGTATCAAAAACATTTAGCTAAAACAGGTAAATTACAACAAAGTAACGATGAAAAGAATAAATTACCGATCCCATGGTTTATGTTAGGATTCTTGATCTCAAGTATCATCGGAACGTTCTTGCCTTTACCAGCAGTGTTGATCGATGGTCTTGTGCAAGCTGCGTATATCTTCTTAGGCATGGCGATGGCTGCTTTAGGGATGTCAGTTAACTTCCATGTGATCGCTAAACGTGGTAAAAGTGTCTTTAGTGCAGCACTCATCTCTTCAGTCGTGCTATTGATCTTATCAGCCACTGCCGGGAAATTGTTCTTCTAAGATTTTATTTTTAACAAGCGATAAACTCTATTCTGTAGGATAGGGTTTATTTTTTTGCGTAAATTGCCATTTGGGGAGAAATTGGGAGTACAGCGAAGTTAAAATTCAAGTTTTTTTATTTAAGATATGCTAAACTAAAAATAATGTAAGTGCTTTATTTTTAATGATAAATATGGGGTGATAGAGATGAGTACGCAAGAATATTTTGCACAAAATGATATCCGTAAAGAAAATAAGCTTTTTTCAACAACCAAAACGATCGTTGAAACTGCTTTTTACGGAAATAACGTTACTGCGGTCACAACAGTTGAAAAGGCTTACGAATTAGCAAAAGATAATCCAAAAACGATCGTGACCGATCTACCGATCATACATACAAAAGAACTAGGGCTACCAGCTAATGCTAAGATGTTAGTCGACAATCATGGGCGAATAGTTGGGCGGACAGCTGCAGCCCGCCAAGTCTTAGGTGACCCTGGCGTTAAAACCTCTGAACTTGAGGCTGTTTTACGTGAAGCTGTTTATGAAGGGCAAATGCGCTCATTTTATAAAACCGAAGTAGTCGTAGGACTAGCAAAAGAATTTATGTTAAAAGCGCATTTGATGTTACCTAAAGGCTATGAAGTCAACATGCTTTCATATTTGCTGAATTTCCAAGCGTTAAACGAAGAATACCAAAAGCTTTACGAAGCTTCGAAAGTCTACCTAGAAGATGATATTTATCTATACTGTGATCCAGAGTGGCAGAATGCTGCTTATCCAAATGGTCTAGCTTTATTTGATCCTGAGCATAATGTTGCTGCGATCTTAGGTTTGCGCTATTTTGGTGAATTAAAAAAAGCAACTTTGACTTTGGCTTGGGCTACTGCACATCGCAACGGTTATACGGCTTGCCATGGTGGCGAAAAAACTTTTCACTTTAAAGACAAAAAAGATCAAGTTTTTGCTTTTTATGGTCTATCTGGCTCGGGAAAATCGACTTTAACACATGCAAAGCATGCTGGAAAGTTCGAAGCCGTAACTATTTTGCATGACGATGCTTTTATTATTGATCGTTCTAATGGGAGTTCGATCGCGCTTGAACCAGCTTATTTTGATAAAACAAATGATTATCTTCCAGGTTCAAAAGAGGCTACTTATTTTACAACTGTTATGAACGTCGGAGTCACGTTAAACGAAGAAGGCCAAAAAGTTTTAGTTACTCAAGATCTGCGTAACGGTAATGGGCGGACGATCAAATCTAGATATTCAGCAAAAAATCGCGTTGATAAAGAAGACGAAGCGTTGGATGCGATCTTTTGGATCATGAAAGATGATACATTGCCACCAGTGGTCAAGTTAGATGATCCTGTGTTAGCAACGACTTTTGGTTTAACTTTGGCAACTAAACGTTCGACCGCAGAAAATGTTATTGGAAAGCAAGAAGATCTTGTGATCGAACCATTTGCTGATCCCTTTAGAGTATATCCGTTAGCAGAAGATTATCAAGATTTCAAGGAACTTTTTACTAAGCAAAAAGCAGCTTGTTATATCGTTAATACAGCGTCATTTAACGGGAAAGATATCAAAAAAGAGACGACCTTAAAGATCTTAGAGGATATTGCTAATGAAACAATAACATGGTCAGATTTTGGGCCATTAGTTGGAATGAGTTACTTGCAACTTCCAGAGCATCCAGTCGATTTTACCGATCAAGCTTATGTACAACGTCTAAAAGAGCGTTTGATGATCCGGGCAAATTGGGTCAAAGAGTATGAGGCACAGCACTCGCATGATCTTTTACCAAATGAGATCTCACTAACGTTAGAGGCCTTGATCAAAGAATTGAATTAGAAAA
This sequence comes from Ligilactobacillus faecis, assembly GCF_029889745.1. Classification (NCBI taxonomy): domain Bacteria; kingdom Bacillati; phylum Bacillota; class Bacilli; order Lactobacillales; family Lactobacillaceae; genus Ligilactobacillus; species Ligilactobacillus faecis. Next base: position 202,826 of record NZ_CP123639.1, on the reverse strand, counting down.
ATCAGTCGCTAAGAAAACAAGATAACTATGACAAAAAACGCTAGGGAGTACCGTTAAAGGTTCCCTAGCGTTTTTTACCATGCTAATCTGGGTGAAGGGGCTTTAGCTTTTGTTTTTAGATCTAAACGTGCCCAATAATCAAGAATCGCCGCAATACAAAAGCAAAGCGGTTCGTCAGCTTGGTTTTCAATATGAAATTCGAGTCGTGCGCCAGTAGTGAGCTGTACTTCTGAGATCGTCATAATACATTTTCTGCCATGGTACACTTTGTAATTGAAAGTCAGTAAGTTTCCGATAATAAACCAATTCAAGCCACGGACAAAGAGCATCTCGCGGTTGATACCATAATAACGACGTAAAGAACCAACGTGTTTTTTATTCTCGTAAAGATCAAATTTGGGGAAGAGCCCTAAACTTCGTTGTTTGATCTCAGCCAAAAGTGGGCCAGAAACGTCATAGACAGATAAGACGCTAGGATGGAGCCCCCATTTACCAATGATAAAGTAAACAAGTCTTCCTGAACGATCGGTGATCTTAACTGTGCCCCGGTTGGAGAGCTCAGTTCTTTTTGTATATAGCTCACGCACTTGAACGCACCTCTACTTTTTGGTGAAGTCGCTTAATTTTTAGCTAAGACTTCTTCGATCGCGATCCCAGCTCCGTCTTCCGTATTAGGTGCTGTGACATGTTTAGCAAGAAGTTTGACTTCATCACTACCATTTCCCATCGCATAACTGATCCCAGCAGCTTTTAACATCGAAACATCGTTGTTATTATCCCCGATCGCCATGACATTGTCCATAGGGATATTTAAGCTATCAGCATAAGCTTGTAAAGCGACACCTTTTTGAGCATTGACATGATTGATCTCGATATTACGTGCACCAGAAGAAGTTACGACTAAATTATCATTTTGTGAAAGTTCTTCTCTTAATGGTCCGAGAACTTTTTGCCCTTCTGTACTGAAGACGACGATCTTGCCAATGATCGTTTGAGGATCATCAACTAAGTCTAAATAGTTATCAACGTAATTGATGTTCATCAATTCCATTCGAGCAGAAGCAAGTGTCACTGCTAATTTATATGGAGTATCTGGGCTGATGCTAGCTAAAAGTTCAGCAAAGTTTTCGATCCGTTTAGCTTTGTCATCAGAACAAACGCCTTTAGCTGTGATAACTTCAAAGTAAAGGCCTCTTTTTTTGAGGTCGAGCATGATCTTTTTAGCGATCGAATCAGGGATCGGAGCGGCACTGATCTGTTGACCATTTTCATCTAAAACAAATGCTCCGTTCAAAGTGATCATTGGACAGTTGAAACCTGCTTCAGTGATCAGAGGTTTGACTTCATCATAAGCTCTCCCAGTTGAAACGATAAAGTGTACGCCTTGAGCTTGGGCTTTTTTGACCGCATCTGCGTTGCGTTTCGAAATGACCATTTTGTCGTTTAAGAGCGTCCCATCCATATCGGATGCAATAATTTGAACCATAAACATATCCCACCTTAAATTATCTATTACTTTCTATTTTAACATGAACATATCTATTTTACACTTGCACAGTTTCAGAGATATGTTATTGTGTCAAAGTTATGGTAAAATTACTAGGAGGTGTATATTAGTGAAAGAACTGATCCACAATGATTGGCAGCAAATTTTAGAGCCTGAATTTGAAACGGCTTATTACGCCAAACTTCATGATTTTTTAAAATACGAATATAGTCACTATGATATTCATCCCGATATGTATCATATTTTTGAGGCTTTTGAGTGGACGCCTTTTTCGAAAGTCAAAGTTGTTATTTTAGGTCAAGATCCGTATCACGGACCAGGGCAAGCGCATGGCTTGAGTTTTTCTGTTCGCCCAGGTGTAGCACTTCCGCCTTCTTTACAAAATATTTATAAAGAACTGCAAAGTGATCTTGGAATCGCGCCTGTTAAGCATGGATATTTAGAAAAGTGGGCCAAACAAGGTGTTTTACTTTTAAATTCTGTTTTAACAGTGCGCGATGGGCAAGCTTTCTCACATCGGGGGAAAGGCTGGGAGCAGTTGACAGATGCAGCGATCAAGCATCTGTCGGCCCGAGAGATGCCGGTTGTCTTTATTCTCTGGGGCAAAGCAGCTCAAGCTAAACTTTCTTTGATCGATCAAGAGAAAAATATCGTCTTGATGTCAGCGCATCCAAGCCCATTATCAGCAAGCCGTGGGTTCTTTGGGTCGCGCCCATTTTCAAAAACTAATACAGCTTTACAAGCAATGGGAGAAGAGCCGATCGATTGGCAGTTACCGATCGAAGTGGGCTTGAGCTAAAAAGGGGGCAAAAACAATGGACCTATTGACGAGTTTAAAAACTAAAGTCAAAGAACAAAAAAAGACGATCGTTTTCCCAGAAGGAAATGATCAGCGTGTCGTTAGAGCAGCGGTACGTTTAGCAAAAGAAAAATTACTTACGCCGATCATTTTAGGTGAAAAAGCGATGATCGAAAAAACAAATGGAGCGCAAGTACCAGCAGGTGTCATCTGCTTAGATCCAAAAACTTATCCAACTAGCGAAAAAGACAAGATGATCCAAGCGTTTGTCACACGCCGCAAGGGCAAGAATACTGTAGAAGAGGCCCAAAAATTACTGACGGATGTAAACTATTTTGCAACGATGTTAGTGTACTTAGGCCAAGCAGATGGAATGGTCTCGGGTGCGATCCATTCGACCGGTGAAACAGTACGTCCAGCGCTTCAGATCATCAAAACAAAGCCAAATGTAAGTCGGACAAGTGGAGCTTTTGTGATGCTTCGGGGCGAAGAGCGTTATGTTTTTGCAGATTGTGCGATCAATATCGACCCCTCAGCTAAAGAATTAGCTGAGATCGCCCTTGAAAGTGCTAAGACAGCGCGCCTATTTGATATTGAACCGCGGATCGCGCTCTTGAGTTTCTCAACTAAAGGATCAGCTAAAAGTCCAGTGGTCGATAAAGTCAAAGAAGCAGTTGAACTAGCCCATGAACTTGCCCCAGAAGAACGGCTTGATGGCGAGCTACAATTTGATGCTGCCTTTGTGCCAGATGTAGCAACTAAAAAAGCCCCGCTCTCACAGATCGCAGGGCAAGCAAATGTTTTTATCTTCCCAGAACTACAATCGGGAAATATCGGTTATAAGATCGCGCAAAGATTAGGAGGCTTTGAAGCAGTCGGCCCAGTCTTGCAAGGATTGAACCAACCAGTTTCCGATCTTTCACGGGGATGTGATGAAGAAGAAGTTTATAAAGTTGCGTTGATCACGGCCGCGCAAGCGATAGGTGGTAAATAAAATGCAAGTAGAAGTAACAGATGCAGCAGAAACGATAGCTATTGGAGAAAAGTTGGCCATGAGCTTACAAGGTGGCGAGCTTATTTTGCTTGACGGAGATCTTGGGGCTGGTAAAACGACTTTTACCAAGGGCTTGGCCAAAGGATTAGGGATCACTCGGAATATCAAAAGTCCGACATTTACCTTGATCCGTGAATATTCGATGGGGCGGTTGCCATTATATCATATGGATGTCTATCGCCTTGAAGAAACAGGTGGGGCCGATCTAGGCTTAGAAGAGTATTTTAACAGTTCAGGTGTTAGTGTAGTCGAATGGTCACAATTTATCCAAGCTGAACTACCAAGTGAATATCTTTTAGTCCAACTAAAAAAAGATCCAGATAATGATGATAAACGAACATTGATCTTTGAGGCTCACGGGAAAAAATATCAAAAGCTATTAGAAGAATTAAGATAGTAAAAAAGAGTCTCTTTGATCTGAGACCCGTCAAGTGAACAACTAAATAATTAAAATTCTAGGCAGCCTGATTCCGGTATTCTTCTGGAGTCAGGCTGTTTAGTTTTATTTGGTAACGTTGGGTATTGTAGAACTTGATATAGTTTTCGATCATTTCTACAAGTTCTCCATATGTTTCACATTTTAGCCAATAATAACATTCTGTCTTGAAATGACTCCAAAAACTTTCCATTGGTGCGTTATCGATACATTTCCCCACTCGAGACATACTTCTTGTAACACCATGCCTTGAGGTCAACCGAAGATATTCCTTTGAAGTATATTGAAATCCACGATCACTGTGAAGAAGTAGATTAGCTTCATTTAAATGCGTGAATGCTTTTTCTAAAGTCTTCATGACAAGCCGATTATCATTTCTTTTACTAATTTCAAAACTTATGATAGATCCATCGTATAGATCTTTGATCGCACTTAAATAAGCTTTTTGTCCTAAGCCATATTCTAAATAAGTGACATCAGTCACCCACTTTTGATTAGGTCTAGTAGCGGAAAAATCACGACCTAAAGTATTTTCTTCGTAGTTTAAATGTTCTGAACGAGTACAACCTCGGCGTTTGCGACGAATTACTGAATATAAACCAAGGACTCTCATTAAGCGACGAATACGTTTGAAGTTATATTGTTTTTGATACTTTCGATTGATAAGAAGAGTCATTCTTCTAGAACCGTAAATTCCATTTAAAGCATGAAATTCTTTTTTTATGATCTCACTTAACCATTCATTTTCCAAAGTACATTGTGATTTTGGAGCAGTTAAATAACGATAATACCCTGAGCGCGATACATTTAAGATCGCACAAAGGATCCAGAGTTCAATTTGTGGAAACTCTTTAAGAACTTCCTGAATAGCTTTAAAACGCAGATTTTTAGGTATAAAGCTTATCTCCTCCTTTCGAGTTCGTCCAATTTTTTTAAAACGATATTTTCTGCTTCTAGATATTTATTACGTTCTTTCAAACGTAGGATCTCAAGCTTGAGACGCTCAGTTTCAGAAAGAGTCTTATAATCACGATCTTTAACTGTTTTACCACGATTATCGTATAATGCCTTTTCGCCATCTACTTCAAACTTTTTGACCCAATTATAGACTTGGGAATAAGAAACATTATATTTATCGATCGCTTTGTGATAATTCTTATTATTAGCAAGTGTATACTGAACTATTTCGAGCCGTTCCTTAAAAGTAGTTTTACGTCCATGTTTCATTCTATTACGACCTCCAATGGTAGCTTTAAAGCCTTTTCCATTAGTATACAAGTTGATCCATTTACGTAAAACCGAAACACTCGAAATATTGTATTTATCACAAATTTTCTTTGGTGAACGTCCATTTTCTAAATATTCTAGAACCGCAGTTGTTTTTAATTCAACTGAATATTCTTTCCAGGTTCTAGACTCTTTTAAGCCATCTAAACCGCCAGCTTTGTATTTTCTGATCCAATTATCAAATGTATTTTTAGAAATGGTATATTTCCGGCAGATAAAGTACTTACTATATTGTCCACTAAGATACTCGGAGACTGCCTGGTATCTTTCTTCAAGTGTATGTTTAGTAGTTCTTCTAGACATAAAAAATCCCCCTAGAGTGATCACAGAATCTTTATTATTTCCGTGTCCACTCTAGGGGAATCATATCACTTGTTAGACTCTTTTTTATCAATTATATTTACGAATAAAAGGGCGTAATTGTTGTGGTCCAAAATCCTGCATTTGTTTTAATAAGATCTGGGCACAAGCATGACTATCTGCTAGAGCATTATGGTGATGTTTCAATTCAATGTCTAGACGCGCACAAACAGTATTTAATTTATGATCTGGTAGATCTTGATAAAAATTGCGGCTTGTTTTGACTGTATCTAAAACTAAGAAACTTGGCGCTTCTAAAGAATGAGCTTCCAATGTTTTTTTCAAGACACTACAATCAAAGGGAGCATTATGCGCGATCACCAGTTGTTCTGGCGTAAAAAAGCTTTGGATATGTGGCCATAATTCAGCAAAAGTCGGTGCATTTTTTACTTGAGCAGGTGTGATCCCGTGGATCTTTGTGTTAAAAGGAGAAAAATTCATTTGGGGATCGATCAATGAATATAATTCATCGACGATCTGATCATTTTTAACGACGGTAAGAGCAAGGGAACAAGCGCTACTTCGTTTAGCGTTAGCAGTTTCAAAATCGATCGCAACGAAATTCAAGTGGATCCTTCCTTTCAAATAATTAAACTTACTTTCAGCGTAAAACAAGTAGAGTCGCAAGTCAAAGTAAAAAATGTTAAAATTAGAGATATATTGATAATTTAAGGAAGCAAATAAGATAATGATTGATGACAAGATTTTAAATGAATTACCTCAGATCGAGATTTTAAAAGATGAACCGTTAGCACATTATACAAATACTAAAACAGGTGGTCCGGCAGATCTGATCGCTTTTCCTAAAAATATTGCGGAAACACAAGCGCTTGTCTTTTTTGCAAAAGAAAATGAACTCCCGTTAACGATCATTGGCAATGCTAGCAATTTGATCGTTAAAGATGGGGGGATCAGGGGTCTAGTTATCATTTTGACGAAGTTAGCTGAAGTCAAGGTCGAAAATGACTTGCTTTTTGCTTCGGCTGGAGCGTCTTTGATCGAAACGACTGAGATCGCCTATCAGCATGGCCTAACGGGGTTGGAGTTTGCAGCCGGGATCCCAGGTTCGATCGGGGGCGCAGTTTTTATGAATGCTGGAGCCTATGATGGTGAGATCAAAGATGTTTTAGCTAAAGTCAAAGTTTTGACGCCAACAGGTGAGATCAAAGAATATTCAAATGAAGAATTAGAGTTTGGTTATCGGACCAGTCGTTTACAAACTGAACATGATATCGTGTTAGAAGCTGTTTTTGCCTTGAAACAAGGGGATAAAACAGTGATTCGCGAGCGCATGGATGAGTTGAATTTCTTGCGAGCTTCAAAACAACCGCTGGAATATCCTTCATGTGGGAGTGTTTTTAAACGGCCTGTAGGTCATTTTACTGGTAAATTGATCCATGACTCTGGGTTGCAAGGTTTTACGATCGGGGGTGCACAAGTTTCTAAGAAACATGCTGGTTTTATCGTAAATATTGGTGCGGCAACAGCTACAGATTACTTAGCCGTGATCAAACACGTTCAACAGGTCGTTTTTGAAAAATTCGGTGTTAAATTGGAAACTGAAGTACGGATCATCGGGACAGACGGCAAATAAAAAAACTTTTTATATCATTTTTGATATAAAAAGTTTCAGAACGTAGACAAACTCTATTCAAATCGGATAGAGTTTGTTTTTTTATGTATTTTTATAACTATATACTTTGAAATATACGAATATAACAGGTTTTTTCCCCAGTATTTTTACCAGTTTTTTTAGATTTAGGCACGCAAATATCAACCCGACTTGAGCTAGAATTTTATCAATTCCTACTTCTCGGGCGTATCTCAAGTTGTGATATTCTTTTGCCGAACCAAAATTTCTTTCGATCGTCTCCTTTCGCGCTTCATACTTTAATTTTGAGCCAGTTTGATGCCTGATATCCTCACATTTTTCCATACTATCTTGCCAAACATGACGAGCGATAACTCTTTGATGATTTTTACTTTGTGTACATTTGTGCAGTAAAGGACATTTTTCACAGATTGTAGGATCACTTTTATATTCACGATAACCACTTCGATTAGTTGTGGAGTACATTAAGATTTGATCGCCAGGACATAAATAACAATCATAATATTCATCATAAACAAAATCTTTGGGTCTAAGCGTACCAACTTTGCCCCTTGGGCGTTTATAAGGAAGAATGGGAATTATGCCTTGAGATAGTAAAAAGTGTGCGATCGTGGGTGTTTTATAGCCAGAATCAGCGATAATATATTGTGGGTCGTACTTCCGTACTTTTTCAAATATTTCAGGAAAAAGTTGCGTATCATGGATATTTCCCGCACCGACCACATAAGCTAAGAGCCACCCATTTTTATCACAGGCAGCTTGAACGTTATAGGCAAAAACCTGTTTGTGTTCACCCTTATGAAACCATCCACTATCAGGATCAGTTTTAGATATTTTTACTTGTCTAGTTTTTTTTTAGGTTTTTCTTCTTTTAAGGGTTTCTTTTGATGTTTAGCTCTATCTACATTTATTTCTTTTTCGAGATCTTCACTCATAAATTTTGACTTAGTTTCAATAACTTCAGTAGTATATTTACGGCTGTTAGCAGCAGCTTTCAAATGAGTTCCATCAATAAAAATATCAGTTGTGTCGATAAGATCATTTTCTAAGCAGAGTTTCAAGATATGAGCAAAAATGGCTTCTATTACATGATTTTCAGCAAATCTTCTTTTATAGTTTTTACCGTAAGTAGAGAAATGAGGAACAGGATCATTTAAACCCAGTCCTAGAAACCATCGATAAGCGACATTAACTTGAATTTCTTTGATCGTTTGACGCATAGAACGAATACCAAATAGATTTTGAATCAAAGGAATCTTTATGAGTAATACAGGATCAAGACTGGGACGGCCATTATTTTTACAATAGGAATCTTCGACAAGATCATAAATAAAAGAGAAATCAATAATTTGATCAATTTTACGGAGTAAATGATCTTTTGGGACCAAATCATCTAGAGAAGTACGAGCATATTCACGGCGTTTGAGATTGGGATCACTCTTGCGAAGCATGACAAATACCTCCGTAATCGTTTTCTTTAATTATACAAAAAAAGTCACCAGAGCACATACTCTGATGACTTAGTCTACATTCTGAAACTTTTTATATCATTTTTGATATAAAAAGTTTTTTTATTTGAGTAATTTTTCTGACTTATCGTAGTTGCCGATCAATTCACGTCCGATCACAAGTGCTGCCCAGATGATGAGTTGAATGATCGTCATGAAAGTGACAAAGATCAACATGCGAGGATTCCACATCTCAAGCAATTGTTTGATCACAGCATCTGGTTCAAAGAAAAGATATGCCGTATGAAGCCGTAAAAAACGTCCAACATAGATCCCGATCGAAGATGCTAGTGTTAAGAACACAACTAGTAGCGTACGATAAGGCCAGCCTAGAAGTCGGAATCTTTTTTGAAGCGTTTGTGCAACATACTCTAAGCTCCAGATCCCCATCAAAGCACAGCCAAAAGCACTGGCAACAAGATTTGTGAAATTCAACCACATATGTAAGTCAAAGCTCATCAAACCGTTTGCTGGATTATACGGATCCATTCGGGCTAAGTGGAAAAGATCGGTGATCACGTAAGGTGCGTTAGGATAAAAAAGCAACCAAAGGACAAATAACCCCCAATAGATCAATTTTGATTGCGTAGCTTTTAAATGTAAAGCGATCTCGATCGGTAGATAGCCAAGAAAAGTATTGAGCAATAAAAAACTATAGAAAGATCCTTGACGATAGACCGTTATGTAGATGTAAAGGAGATAGATCCAAAAAGTGACTCGAACGATCCATTGTAATTTTTTCGACATAAAACATCACCTACCAATATTGATTTAATTGTAGCAAAAAAAGATAGAAATGAATAACAATTACGATTATTTAGAATTTTTTTAAGCAGTTAGTCTTTTTTTAAAAAAAAACATTCTGAACGAAGCGTGCTATAATATAGAAATAGATCAAATAGAGGGGAGCGCGTGAAAAAAGGCAAGTTGATGTGTTGGTGATATTTACTAGAAAGATAAAATATGGGGTGGATATCGCCCCATCTCGCTAGCGCTGTTATCCAGTAATAGTAAAAGGGATGGAGTTATAGAGGTCAGTCAAACTGGCGTTAAAACATAAATAAACTTAAGAAAGGAAAAGCTATATTTCTTTCTAAGCATCGTAAAAGTTTAGATGTTTCCATATTTTGTATAGTCGAAGATTATGGCTTTTGACTGGAACAGTCTTTTTTCATGGCAAAATTTTATCCGGCTTTTAGATATTCTGGCTGTTTGGTATGTGATCTACATGTTGATGATGCTTTTACGCGGAACAAAAGCAGTTCAACTTTTTCGCGGGATCGTTGTGATCATCGTGATCAAGTTGATCAGTTGGTATGTAGGCTTAGAAACAGTTTCTTGGATCATGGATCAGGTGATAAATTGGGGTATCATTGCGATCATCGTGATCTTTCAACCTGAGATCAGACGTGGTTTAGAACATTTAGGGCGAGGATCGCTCTTTACCGTCTATAATAAAAAAGAAAATGAGGCTGAGATCCAACTTGTTAAGGCATTAGATCAGGCGATCCAATATATGTCGAAGCGTCGGATCGGTGCTTTGATCACGATCCAGATGAATACAGGCTTGGACGATTATATCGAAACGGGGATCAAATTAGATGCTGATGTGACAGGCGCACTCTTGATCAATATCTTTATCCCGAATACGCCTCTACATGATGGAGCTGTTATTATCAAAGATAATAAGATCGCAGTTGCAGCTGCTTACTTACCTTTATCAGAAAGTAACTTGATCCCAAAAGAACTAGGAACAAGACATCGTGCCGCAGTCGGGATCAGTGAAGTAACTGATGCGTTGACGATCGTAGTTTCTGAAGAAACAGGTGGGGTAACGATCACAAAAAATAATGAATTGATCCGCGACCTTGACCAACAAGACTATTTAAAACTATTATATAATGACCTTGTACCGAAGACTGAAGAAAAAAATAGTGTCTTTACCCGCTTTTTGACTAGTTTTTTCAATAAAGGAGGTCGCAAGCATTGAGACCGACAAAATTTTGGAACACAAAAGCGATGTATCGCTTGCTATCGCTGGTCTTTGCCTTATTGCTCTTCTTTTATGTTAGTTATCAACGTTTGGGTTCAACACGAGTTTCAGAAAAAGAGGTCGCTGATTCGAGTTTGATCAATAATAAAAGCTTAACGCTCAAAGTGCCATTGACGTTAAATTTTGATAGTAATAAATATTATGTTTCTGGCTATCCTGAAAAAGTCAAAGTTCAAGTTACAGGTCCTAACGCGTTAGTGACTGCGCTTGAAAATACCCGTAATTTCGAGATCTACGCTGATCTTTCGGAGTTAGGGCCAGGAACACATAAAGTCAAGTTAAAGACTAGTGGCTTCAATAAAGAGTTGAGTGTTGCATTGGCACCTGAGACGATCAAAGTCAAGATCGCCACTAAAAAAACAGCTAAATTTCCGATCCAAGTCCGCTATGATAGTGGACAGATCGCTAAAGACCATGTGGCTGGTGATCCTTTGATGAGTCAACAAACAGTCGAGATCACTGGCGCTAAGAGTGATGTTGATCGAGTCGAAAGTGTCGTTGCAAATTTGAACCTACCAACAAATATTCGTGAGGCTTATAGTCGAACTGTTTTATTGCAAGCTTTAGATAAAAAAGGCACACCTTTGAACGTTTCGCTTTCACCAGAAACGGTCAAAGTAAACCTACCGATCAGTGAAGCGACTGCAACAAAAGAGGTCAAGCTTGAATTGACAAAAGAAAACAATGGTGTTCCTGGGAAAACGTATACTTTATCGACAGAGACAAAAACGGTCACTTTACGTGGTACGCGTTCTGCCTTAAGTCGGATCAAAACTTTTGCCGTACCTGTTTCAGTTGCGGGAGTCAATAGCTCGACGACTAAAACAGTCGAATTGAGTCCAAATAAAAGTGGGATCGCGGCTGTTTCGCCTGCTACGATCCAAGTAATGATCACGGTTTCGGAAACTGAAGAGAATTCAGGAACACAAGCAATAGATTCAAATGAGACAGAGGCACTACAACGCTCGAGTAGCTCAGAAAAAGCTACGAGTTCAAGTGCAAGTTCGACCGCTAAAAGTAGCTCAGAAGTACAAAGCGAAACGGAAAATAGCCGAGTCAGTTCGACTGAACAAAGTACAGAAAGTACGGAAAGTTTGTCTAGCTCGGTTACTGATAAAGCAAATTAGCGGTATAATCAGATAGGATAAAAAAGAAATGAGGATTCATAAGATGAAATACTTTGGAACAGATGGTGTCAGAGGCGTAGCTAACCAAACATTAACGCCAGAGTTAGCTTTTAAATTAGGACGTTGTGGTGGTTATGTGTTGACGCAACATGCTAAAAAGAGCGATCAAGCTCCACGAGTCTTGGTAGCACGAGATACTCGGATCTCAGGCCAGATGCTAGAACAAGCCTTGATCGCTGGTCTGCTATCTGTGGGGATCGAAGTTTTCTCTCTTGGTGTGATCACAACGCCAGGTGTGGCCTATCTTGTACGTTTGCAAGATGCAGATGCAGGGGTCATGATCTCAGCATCACACAATCCTGTGCAAGATAACGGGATCAAATTCTTTGGTGGTGATGGCTACAAACTATCAGATGACCAAGAAGCTGAGATCGAAGCTTTGCTCGAACAACCAGAAGATACGCTACCACGGCCAGCAGCTGAAGGTTTAGGGACTTTAAATAACTATCGTGAAGGTGCTTTGAAGTATACCCAATTTTTAGAACAAACGATCCCAGATGATCTTAGTGGATTACGGATCGCAGTCGATGGTGCAAATGGTGCGACGAGTGCCTTAGTGTCGCGCCTTTTTGCTGATCTAGGAGCTGAATTTGAAACGATGGCAACAACGCCAGACGGATTGAATATCAATAAAGATGTCGGTTCAACGCACCCAGAAGCTTTGGCTAAATTTGTTTTAGACAAAAAAGCACAAGTCGGAGTTGCTTTTGATGGTGACGGTGATCGTTGTATTGCAGTCGATGAGCTTGGAAATATTATTGATGGTGACAAGATCATGTATATTTGTGGCAAATACATGAGTGAACGAGGACGGTTGAAAAAAGATACGATCGTAACGACAGTCATGAGTAACATCGGACTTTATAAAGCGATGGAGCGGCATGAGCTAACATCTGTCAAAACAAAAGTCGGTGATCGCTATGTTGTTGAAGAAATGCGTAAAAGTGGCTATAATGTCGGAGGAGAACAGTCTGGACATGTAGTCTTCTTAGATTTCAATACGACAGGTGACGGGATGTTGACTGCTTTACAACTATTGAATGTGATCAAGCAGACTGGTAAACCACTCTCTGAATTAGCAGCTGAAGTGACGACTTATCCGCAAGAATTGATCAATGTTCGGGTCACTGATAAAAAAGCTGCTTTAGACGATCCTGAGATCAAAGCTGTGATCGCAGCTGTTGAAGAAAAAATGGGGACAGAAGGACGGGTCCTAGTTCGACCAAGTGGGACCGAAGATCTGTTACGGGTCATGGCTGAAGCACCAACTAAAGAATTAGTCCATGATTACGTCATGCAGATCGTAACTGTCGTAAAAGACCGTATGGGTGTAGAAGAATAGTAAAAAAGAGACTGCAGCAAGCACAATGTCATTAAGTTAAGCCTACAGTACTAAAGATTAGATATTGAAAAAGAGATCAGAAACATATTTTGTAGTTATCTGATCTCTTTTTATCACGACAAATAAGCTGATAGTTAATCAAATTTTTTTATCAGCACGTTCTTTTATGTTATTCTGTAGTTGAATCCTGATGCTTTTCTTCTGCTGGATGATCTTTTATAATGCCGACCATTCCTGATTGGAAGAATATTTTTAGAAATATAGGATTCTAACCGTTTTGGTGGGGATTTTCCTCTAATAAAAGATCTACACAGTCTCACAGCGACTGTAAAATTAACTTTATATTGATATGATCGAGCCTTTTCTTGGAGTGATACATGATCTATGATCATTTGGGTGAAATTGTACACTATAAGTTTAGCGTAGATCTCTTGAAGGATCCCCACTATTTTTTTAGCGTGAAAGTTCAATAATCCCAAGGTATGTTTCAATGTCCTGAATGCTGTTTCTATCCCCCAACGTAAATGGTAAAGCTTTTTTAGTTTCCAAGCTGGATATGAACTTTGATTTAGATTAGTTACTACAGTCACATCCTTGTCTTCGGATACAGAAAAACGTACTATTCTAAATTCAAGTGAATAAAATTCAGTTGGGTCAGCTTTCTTGGTTTTTTGTGATAAAAAATCGAAGGTCACATTGGCCGGTATAAATCTATAAGAATTACGTTCTCTAAATAATTCCTTAGTTTCTCTAGTTTGTTTACGTGTTAATTTTAGTGTGAAATGTTTATCGAATTGGCGTTCATCTGGAAGTGCTATTCCACTGATCACGCCATTGTTGTTTCGTACTCTGATCAAGAAAGACCAACCTTTTTCTTGGATGTGCGCTAAGGTATTATAAGATTCATATCCTCTATCGCCAATAATGAGCGCCTTAGGGATTTTAGAACGAGCGATCATTTTATTCAAGGCATTGCGCTCATTATCCATACCTTTTTGGACGATCACATCTGTATAAATTTGTTTGTCTAAGTCAAAGAGTGCGTTAAGGTGAAGTAAATTATAAGCTTTGCGACCATTTGGAGATGGAAAATAAGAGCTTTTATCAGTTGGATCAGTTGGGATATGAATACTAGAGCCATCGATAGCTAGGATCCTGATTTGACTTTGAGTGTTTTGTGATAATCGATCGGAAAACAGATGGAAGAATTTTTTAAACGCCTCAGCTTTTACTTTATATCTTTGTTGTGTAAAAGCTGAAACAGTGAGTTCCGGTATACCTCCTGTTAGTTGTGATAATTCACTTAGAATAGTCCCGCCACCCATTGATAGAATATAAAGTAGCGTGTCTTTAAAAACAAGTTTTCTCTGACGTATAAAATCACGTTTGGGATCGACAACATATTTTTCTTTTTCTTGGTCGATCGAGTCAAGGGTAGTTAAAAATAACTTTTTCAGTTGTGCTATATTCATAATGCTCACCTCCGTACATTAATAATCTCTATTAACGTCATAGATGTCAAAAAAGAGAGCTTGTATCAAATTTCTAAATTGAAATTTGATACAAGCTCTCTTAACTTAATGACATTGGGCAGCAAGCAGCCTCTTTTTTAATTGCTCAAACGATAGAATAACTTTAAGCTATAGTTGATCACGCGAAAAACTAAATAGATGGTGCTCGTGACCATGAGAAAATAGAGAAAAGCTAAGCCTAAAGGGGCAAACCAAACATCAGTATGTAAGAGAAGCGAGACAGTCTTTAAAGATGCTTGAGTCGTTGCATCTTGAGTTGAGAGAATAAAAACAAGTTTGATGAGTGAGATGAGTAATCCCAGAAAAAGGCTAACTTTGAATTGGCGGTAATTGATCATCGCAAAGACCTCACTTTCTAAATGTTATTTTTATTATATAATGCTTAGGGCTGCTTTAGTAGTCAAATCAAAAATATTGACAACGCTTACAGCATAAGGTATCTTTAAGGGGTAAGGTAATAGTATTATTTACCTTCTAATCAATTCTCTTTCTCTCTTATGCCACAGTTGTAGCCTCCCTAGAAGCTACAACTGTTTTTGTTGTTGAAAAGCCACGATGTTATAATGTATTCAATGAGGAATATTTTATAAGAAGTGTTCTTTTACAATATGAAAGGAGCGAGCTAGTATCTCTTTGATACTAGAAAGTAGAAGCTTTGAAGAGTAATGAAACGTTGAATTTGATCGAAGAGATCACGCGTAATGATGGCTCAAAGTATTATGAGATCTCAAATATCCCTCAAAATGGACGGGCTGAATTAGCGGCCGTTAGAGGATTTATCAAAGAAGTTCGGATCTTGCAGTTGAATATTCCACGTTCAAGTAACTTGATCAAATATGAGAAGTATATCAATGAAAATTTTGTTATGCCAGCTGAAGATTTCGATCATTTTGAAGAATGGGTCAAACCCCCTGAGATCCAAACGATCGTTGACGCGATCTTACGTGAAAATCATATTGCATAAAAATAGCGATCCCGTTTTATTAGAGCGGGATCGCTATTTTTTATGAGAAGTATTTTTAGAGAGAAAATTAAAATATAATTATACAACTTGGTAACGGTTAAAGCAAACGATTACACCTCTGATAATTAAAATTTTTTCTAAAGATGATTTAGAAAATTTTTTAAAAAGTTATGGGAAATAAAAGAGTGTAATTCTAATCATTATTACATTAATATGTTATTATATACATAGGATATGTGTTAATTATTTTGATAAGGAGGAAAGAGGATGCCCACTGGTTTAAATCTACCCCTTGAAATGGAAACGTTTGCTAAAGGGGAAAACTTTCATGCCCAAAATTTTTTAGGAGTTCATCCAGCTAAAAAGGCAGGCTACACTTTTCGGGTCTGGGCACCAAAGGCACAGAAGATCTGGCTTGTAGGTGATTTTAATGATTGGGAAGATGATCTCCCGATGACTTTAGGTGAGCACGGTATCTGGACGATAACTGCTCCAACTGCTAAAAAAGGGCAAATGTATAAATATAAAGTCAAACAATATGATGGACGGATCGTCTATAAGATCGACCCGTTTGCCTTTCGTTTTGAACAGCGCCCAAATGACGCTTCGATCATCTATGAGATTCCTGAATATAAGTGGCACGATGGGCTTTGGCGTGGGAGACATAAACGTTTGAATTATTTTGAACGTCCAATGAACATTTATGAGATTCATCCTGGGTCATGGAAAGAACATGCTGATAAGACACCCTACAGTTTAGCTGACCTTAGTCGTGAACTGATCCCATATCTAAAGAAGATGAATTATACGCATGTTGAATTTATGCCATTGATGGAGCATCCGCTCGATGCTTCGTGGGGGTATCAGTTGATCGGTTATTTTGCTGTCAGTTCAGCTTATGGCACTCCCGAAGAATTTCAACAATTTGTTGATGAATGTCATAAAGAAAATATCGGAGTGATCGTTGATTGGGTCCCAGGACATTTTTGCATCAATGATGATACTTTGCCTTATTATGATGGGACTCCGACTTTTGAATATGAAGACCCTGACCGGGCGCGAAACATCGGTTGGGGATCGCAAAATTTTGATCTTGGTAAACCAGAAGTCCAATCATTCCTACTTTCAAGTGCCTTCTTTTGGATCGAGACTTTCCATTTAGATGGATTGCGAGTAGATGCTGTTTCCAATATGATCTACCTTGATTATGATGAGGGTCCATGGAAACCCAATATATATGGGGGCAATCGTAATCTTGAAGGGTGGCACTTCCTACGTAAATTAAATAAAGAAGTCAAGTTTGCCCATCCAAAAACGATCTTGATCGCTGAAGAAAGTTCGGCCGGAACAAAAGTCACTGGGATGTTGGAAGAAGATTCCCTTGGTTTTGACTATAAATGGAATATGGGTTGGATGAATGATGTCTTGAACTTCTACCAAATGGATCCTCTCTTTCGAGGAGACCATCTAGATATGTTGACATTTTCTTGGATGTATCGTCTTTCAGAAAACTACATTTTACCGCTCTCGCATGATGAAGTCGTGCACGGAAAAAAGAGTCTATTGCATAAGATGTGGGGCGACCGCTATAAACAATTTGCCCAGCTGAGAAATCTATTGACTTATCAGATCACCCACCCTGGTAAGAAATTGCTCTTTATGGGGGGCGAATTTGGACAATTTATTGAGTGGCGTTACTATGAAGGGTTGACTTGGGATAACTTAGACGATGAATTCAACCAAAAAATGCAACACTTTACAGCTAAATTAAATGAATTTTATCAACAGAATCGTTCTTTATGGGAATTAGAGGATCGTGAAGAGAGTCTCGAAGTGATCGATGCTAATAATCGTGATCAAACGATCTTGAGTTTTATTCGTCATGGCAAACGCAAAAAAGATTTTGTTATTGTGATCATGAATTTAACGACGCTTGAACAAAAAGATTTTGAGATCGGAGTCCCTTATCCTGGAACTTATCGCGAAGTTTGGAATACAGAGATGGAAGAATTCGGGGGAACTTGGACGAAACATAATCCACTTAGCCAAACAAAGGAAAAGATCTTTAAAAATTACGATCAAGTTATCAAAATAACAGTTCCAGCTTTAGGTGTTTTGATCTTAAAACCAGAAGAGATCAATCTACGCTATAAGAATCATAAGTACTTAAAACCAACTAAAGAAACTATGCCAAAAACGACAGAAACTAAGCGCAAACCTGGTAAGGAGGGAAAGGACAAAAAGTCCAAGAATAAATGAAAAACGAAATGCTAGCGATGATCTTAGCCGGGGGAAAAGGGACACGGCTAGGTAAACTAACACAAAATATTGCTAAACCTGCAGTACCATTTGGGGGACGCTATCGGATCATTGATTTTACACTTAGTAATTGTGTCAATTCGGGGATCAAAAATATCGGTGTTGTGACGCAATACCAACCGTTGATCTTAAATAATCATATCGGAAATGGTGCTAGTTGGGGGTTAGATCGGCTCGATTCGGGGGTCACGATCTTACAACCATATTCAAATAATGAAGGTTCCAAGTGGTTTGAAGGAACTTCACATGCGATCTACCAAAATATCGACTATATCGATTCGATGGATCCAGAATATCTTTTAGTTTTATCTGGCGATCATATCTACAAGATGGATTATGAAGATATGTTAGCGCAACATATCAAAAATCATGCTGCCTTAAGCGTAGCCGTGATCGATGTTCCTTGGGATGAAGCAAGTCGGTTTGGGATCATGAATACCGATGAAAATGATCGGATCATCGAGTTTGAAGAAAAACCAGCTGAACCAAAAAGCAATCATGCTTCGATGGGGATCTATATCTTCACGTGGTCACGCTTGCGTGATGTTTTGATGAATAGTTTCAAAAAAGATGTCGATATGTATGACTTTGGTAAAAATGTGATCCCATTTTATATCAAGAGCGGCGATAATGTGCATGCCTACCATTTCTCGGGTTATTGGAAAGATGTAGGAACGATCGAATCTTTATGGAGTACGAATATGGAATTCATCGATAATGAAGGTGACCTTGATATTCGTGATAAGACTTGGCCGATCTATTCTAAAAATCCGATCGCCCCTCCACAATTTATCACTGATAGTGCCCGGGTCAATAATTCAATGATCGTAGATGGGTGCTTTATTGCAGGTGATGTTGAACATAGTATTTTAGCGGCTAACGTTCAAGTTAAAGAAGGCAGCGTGATCGAAGATAGCGTTGTGATGACAGGTGCTTCGATCGGTAAAAATGTGACGATCAAACGGGCGATCATTGGTGAAAATGCGATCATCGGTGATGGAGCGGTGATCGATGGGACAGAAGAGATCGCAGTTGTAGGTAATTCAGAAGTATTAGGGGTGACGATCAATGAAGGCTAATAAGATGTGTGCGATTTTAGGAAATGAACATGAGTATAATGGTTTACTGCCTTTGACCGCCAATCGACCACTTTCGACTCTGTATTTTGATTGTAAGTATCGAGTAATGGATTTTGCGCTTTCAAGTGCAGTTAATGCTAATATCAGGACTGTTTATATGATCTTAAACGAAGGTCGGGTCAAATCGGTATTTGATCATTTAGGTGGTGGTCGTGAGTGGGGACTTGATAGTATCGGGAGTTACCAATATCTCGGTTTTTACCAAGATATTTTACGTAAAAAAGCTGATGGTAAACCATATTTTAGCGATATGATCGGCTTCTTGAAAAAGTCAAAATCAGCCTACACTGTCTTCTTTGGAAATAAGATGTTGTGTAATATCGATCTTCGTTCAGTTTTAGCTGTTCATGAAGCCCATGATAATGAGATCACTGTTGTTTTTAAACGTGTTCCAAAAGAAAAGATCGCATCTGACGACCATATTTTAGAACTAAGTGACGAAAATAAAGTTTTGAGTAGTGAAGTTTATGGAGAAGAGCGCAGTGAGCAGGCGTTGTATAACTTATCGATGAGCATCTTTTTAGTCAAGACAGATTGGCTGATCGATCTTTTGAATAAAGGCCAAAATGCTGGTGCGCCTGCAAGTGTGCAAGAGCTCTTGACTCGTGAGATGACGCGGGTCAATACACGGGCTTATGAGTATACAGGCTACTTGAGCAATATTTATGACATCAAGAGCTATTATGATGCCAATATGGATATGCTTGATCCAGAAAATTTCAATACACTTCTTTTTTCAAGTCAACGTGTGATCACGCGAACCAAAAATGAAGTGGCGACACACTTTTACGATTCGTCTGAAGTCAACTCAAGTCAGTTTGCGACTGGGTGTATCATCAAAGGAAAAGTTGATCATAGTTTGATCTCACGACGAACAATAGTCGAAGAAGATGCAAGTATCGAAAATTCGATCGTGATGAGTAATGCTAAGATCCGCCATGGAGCGACTTTAAAATATGCGATCTTAGATAAAAATGTTGAAGTTGAAGCCGGAGTGACGATCATGGGGACACCAGAAAAACCGATCGTGATCACTAAAGATAGTCATGTCGTGGCTGATATTTATGGGGGGGAGAAATAGTGAAGATCTTATTTACCGCTGCTGAATGTGCACCCTTTTTTAAAACAGGTGGCTTAGGTGATGTGGCGGGGGCTTTGCCCAAAAGTTTAGCTAAAAAAGGTAACGAAGTTCGCGTCGTTTTACCTTTCTTTACGCAAATGCCAGCTAAATATCAAGAAAAGCTGACTGATATTTTTAATTTCTATGTTTCGGTCGGGTGGCGCAAAGAATATTGTGGCGTCAAAGCTTTGGAATTAGATGGCGTGACGTATTATTTTTTAGATAATAAGTATTATTTTGATCGGCCTGGGCTTTATGGATATTATGATGATGGCGAGCGTTTTGCCTTTTTCCAACAAGCTGTCATCGAATTGATGGAGCGGATCAATTACATTCCTGATATTTTACACGTTAACGATTACCATACGGCTTTTATTCCGTTTTTATTACGTGAAAAATATGGTTGGATCGAAGCTTTTAACCATATTGCCACTGTGTTGACGATCCATAATTTGGAATTTCAAGGGCAATATGGGCGCGAGATCTTACCTGAACTTTTTGGAATGTCAACTGAGCGCTATGACGATGGAACGATCAAAATGGGGACTGCCGTTAATTTTATGAAAGCTGGGATCTACTACGCTGATAAAGTCAACACTGTCAGTCCAAGTTATGCTAGTGAGATCCAAACGCCTGAGTATGGCTGTGGATTGGATGCGATCTTACGTTCAGTCGATTATAAATTATCGGGGATCTTAAACGGGATCGACTATGAGACTTATGATCCTAAAAAAGATCCAGCCTTGCCTTTTAAATTCGATGTTAAAAATTTAAAGGGCAAAGCTAAAAATAAAGCAGCACTTCAAAAGAAATTTGGCTTACCAGTCAGAAAAGATGTTCCGGTGATCGGGGTCGTCAGTCGTTTGACTTATCAAAAAGGTTTTCAATTAGTTGTTGAAGAAATGGCTAATTTGATGCAATTTGATGTCCAATTTATTTTACTAGGAACAGGTTATCCAAATTTCGAGCATGATTTTAACTACTTTGCTGGGCGCTATCCAGATAAATGTAGTGTCAGCATCAGTTTTGATGTCGATCTTGCCCAACAGATCTATGCTGGGTGTGACATGTTTTTGATGCCATCGGCTTTTGAACCATGTGGTCTTTCGCAATTGATCTCGATGCGTTATGGAACGTTACCGATCGTTCATCAGATCGGTGGGTTGCGGGATAGCGTCTGGGCTTATAACCCGATCGAACAAGTCGGAACTGGCTTTGGCTTTGAAGAATTTTCTTCATTTTGGATGATGGAAGAGATCAAATTAGCTTTGAGCGTCTACCATGACAACAAAAATGTCTGGAAGAAGATGATCAAGACTGCGATGGAATCTGATTTTAGTTGGGATAGTGCAAGTCAAAATTATCTTGATCTATATACGCAGATCTTAAGATAGCTCACTGGGGAAATTTCAGTTATCGGTGTTAATTAAGGGAGGAACTTATGAAAAAAATCACACAGGAAAAATTTGTACATGAATTCAAGAAGCGTTTGGCCGAAAAATATGCATTGGATGTTAAAGATGCAGCACCAAGCGAACTTTATCAGACCTTAGTTTCCGTTGTAAAATCGGGTTACTCTGATATTTGGCGTAATACATGGAAAGATTATGTTAAAAATGATGAAAAGCAAGTTTATTATTTTTCGATCGAATTTTTACCAGGGCGCCTTTTAAAGAGCAACTTACTCAATATGGGTTGGTATGATATCGTTGAAAAAGGTTTAAAAGAAATGGGGCTTTCGCTTGATAAGATCTCTGAGGCCGAAGTTGATATGGCTTTAGGTAACGGAGGTCTAGGACGCTTAGCTTCATGTTTCATGGATTCGTTAGCTTCTGATGGGTTACCAGGAAATGGGAATGGGATCCGTTACAAGTATGGACTTTTCAAACAAAAATTCGTCGATGGTTATCAGATCGAATTACCAAACGAATGGTTGACTGATGGCAATAATTGGGCTGTAGCTCGTGAAAGTAAAGCTGTCGATGTTTTGATGGGCGGACAAGTCCATCTGATCGATAACGGCAAATATCTTGAACCGATCTATGAGGGTGCTGATGTGATCAAGGCTGTACCGTATGATACGGGGATCGTTGGTTACCGTAACGATCATGTCAATACGATGCGTCTATGGGATGCTCAGATCCCAGCGACCGAAGAAGTCAAGTATCCGACGATCGAAGACCGTCGGCGCGTAGAAGATCTGACGTCAGTTCTTTACCCAGATGATTCAAATTATGAGGGCCGGATCTTACGGTTGAAACAAGAGTATTTCTTTACTTCAGCTGGGATCCAAAGTATCGTGCGCCACTATAAGAAGTATGGAAAACCTTTGAAAAAGATCAGCGATTATGTGGCGATCCATATTAATGATACGCATCCTGCGATGTGTGTAGCTGAATTTATGCGGATCTTACTTGATGAAAAACACCTCGATTGGGAGGTGGCTTGGGAGCAGACTGTTAAGACGATGAGCTATACGAATCATACGATCATGGCTGAAGCTCTTGAAAAATGGCCTTTGGAGATGCTTGAAAAAGTTCAACCTCGGATCTTACAGATCATTCAAGAGATCGATCGACGCTATGCTTTAGAATTAGCTGGTAAAAGAGACCAAGATTTCATTGAGCGGACGCGGATCATCAAAGATGGCATGGTCAAGATGGCGCATTTAGCGATCATTGGTTCTCATAGTGTCAATGGGGTCGCTAAGTTGCATACAGAGCTATTGGAAGATGATGTCTTACATGATTTTTATGAACTTTACCCAGAACGTTTTAATAATAAGACCAATGGGATCGCAGTTAGACGTTGGTTACAAGTAGCCAATCCAGAACTTTCAAAGGTGATCGATCAAACGATCGGGACTAAGTGGCGGTTCGATACTAAAAAGCTAAAAGAACTTGAAAAATATGCTGATGATAAGAAAGTTTTGAAAAAGATCGGGCAAGCTAAACGTAGCAATAAAGTTAAGCTAGCCGATTTTATCAAACAAGAGACAGGGATCGTCGTTTCACCTGATGCGATCTTTGATATTCAGATCAAGCGACTGCATGCTTATAAACGACAGTTGTTGAATCTATTAGGGATCGTCAAACTTTATCTTGACTTAAAAGATGATCCAGAACAAAAGATGATCCCAAGAGTCTTTATCTTTGGAGCTAAAGCTGCGCCAAGTTATCATTATGCTAAGTCGATCATCAAATGTATCAACGAAGTGGCCAATTTGATCAATAATGATCCAACGATCAAAGATAAGTTAAAAGTCGTCTTTCTTGAAAATTATGGAGTCTCTTTAGCTGAAAAGATCATTCCAGCAGCTGATGTGAGTGAACAGATCTCAACGGCGACTAAAGAAGCCTCTGGAACTTCAAATATGAAGTTGATGTTGAATGGGGCTTTGACAGTTGCCACTCTTGACGGGGCTAATATTGAGATCAAAGATCATGTCGGTGACGATAATATCTTTATCTTTGGTCTGACAAAAGATGATGTTTTACAATATGAAAAAGATCATAGTTATCATTCGGCCGATTATTATAACAATGATCCTGTCTTACAACGTGTTTTAAATGCGTTTGTTGATGGGACGATCCCAAATATTGAAGTTGAGGGGCACGAGATCTTTGATTCGCTTCTTCGGGTCAATGACGAATTTTTTGTCTTACGTGATTTTGAAGCTTATATCCACACAAAAGAAAAAGTCGCGCAAACGTATGCAGACCAATTAGCATGGCAAAAGAAATGTTTGATTAATATTGCAAATGCAGGTTATTTCTCGGCTGATGATACAGTTGCAAAATATGCGGCTGAAATTTGGGATATCAAAGCAGATCAGCCAACAGAAGGGACCTTAGATGATGTATATCCACTTTGATCCATGGCAGGAAAAACATAAAAAACCGTTTGGAGCGATCAAAGTCGGGCGTCCAGTCGAATTTATGTTGGAAGCTTATGATATTGATATCACGAGTGCAGAACTTTATGTTTATGGCGATGGTAAATTGATCCCTGAGATCATCATGCTTGAAAATAAAAGTCCAGGTCGTTTTTACGCGACTTATACTCCCAAAAAGAGCGGACTTTATTTTTACTACTTCAAATTGGTCTCACGGCAAAATGAGCAAGAACTTGTGCAATATTATTGTGCTGCTCAAGGCGGAGTTGGACAATTGACGAGTTCAAGTGAGCTTTTAGAGAGTCATTCTTACCAGCTGACATGTTATGAAACTGAAGTTAAGGCACCTAAGTGGTACCAAAATGGGATCTGTTATCAGATCTTTCCCGATCGCTTTTATAATGGGAATTTAACTGGTTATATCGATAACAAAAAACCAAATATTTTTATTTATGGAAGAAAAAGCGATCGTCCGATGTATATTCGGAAAAAAGATGGTTCGATCGCACGCTGGGATTTTTATGGTGGAAATCTCAAAGGGATCATCAAAAAGATCCCCTATTTGCAACGCCTTGGTGTAACGATCGTTTATCTCAATCCGATCTTTGAAGCTACGAGTAATCACCGCTATGATACAAATGACTATTTAAAGATTGATTCGATGTTAGGAACAGAAAAGATCTTTCGTGAATTAGTCACTAAACTTCACCAAGCCAATATCAAGTTGATCTTAGACGGCGTTTTTTCCCATGTTGGTAAAAATAGTCGCTACTTTAACGCGGGAGGGCTTTATGGTGAACATGCTGGGGCAGCGCGTGATCAAAAAAGCCCGTATTATCCATGGTTCTCATTTGAGCACTACCCAGATCAGTATCGTTCTTGGTGGGGGATCAGTGATCTTCCTGTCGTCGATAAAAATGATCCGAGCTTTCAAAAGTTTATTTATGGTGAAAATGAGAGTGTGTTAGCCAAATGGAACCGAGTCGGTGTTGATGGTTGGCGACTAGATGTTGCTGATGAGCTTCCGGGAAGTTTTATCCAAAATATCAAAAAGAACTTGACGCGTTATAAAGAGCGGGTCTTGATCGGGGAAGTTTGGGAAGATGCTTCAAATAAGATAACGTATAACAAACGCCGGCATTACGTTAATGGCGATGAGCTCGATGGTGTGATGAATTATCCTTTGAGAAAAGCTATCATTGCTTTGTTGAATGAGGAAGAACCTGTTGAAACGATCGCCAAAACTTTGATGCAACTACGCGAAAATTATCCATTAGAATTTTACAAAAGTTCGCTGAATAATATCGGGACACACGATACAAAACGGATCTTGACTGCTTTACAGGGCGACGAACATAAAGTTGAACTTGCGTTTGCGCTGATGTTGATGTTTCCTGGTGTTCCATGCATTTATTATGGAGATGAAGTTGGTTTAGCTGGTGAAAGCGATCCAGATAATCGCCGTTTTTATCCGTGGGGCCGTGAAAATGAAACATTATTGGCAAAAGTGAAGCAGTTAGTAGCTAAAAGAAAGGCCACTGATGTTTTAGTCGATGGTGAATTAACATTGTTAGCTGGGGAAAATTTCTTTGCAGTCGGTCGTTATCTAGGCACTAAAAAATATATTTATTTAGTAAATGCAAGTGCACGACCAAATGATTTTTACGCTGATAAATTGCAACAGTATCATGATGAGTTGAATTTACGAGCTTTATTGACAAAATTGAATGGCAAAACTTTGGCACCGTTTGAAGGGATCGATGTTGAAGTTTGAGATCTGACCAAAAGATGACTTGGTGCTCACTTTTAGGGGTATCCGTCAACTGATATGGATATTCCTACAAACACTTCCTACAATATGATCTGAGACCCGTCAAGTGAACAACTAAATAATTAAAATTCTAGGCAGCCTGATTCCGGTATTCTTCTGGAGTCAGGCTGTTTAGTTTTATTTGGTAACGTTGGGTATTGTAGAACTTGATATAGTTTTCGATCATTTCTACAAGTTCTCCATATGTTTCACATTTTAGCCAATAATAACATTCTGTCTTGAAATGACTCCAAAAACTTTCCATTGGTGCGTTATCGATACATTTCCCCACTCGAGACATACTTCTTGTAACACCATGCCTTGAGGTCAACCGAAGATATTCCTTTGAAGTATATTGAAATCCACGATCACTGTGAAGAAGTAGATTAGCTTCATTTAAATGCGTGAATGCTTTTTCTAAAGTCTTCATGACAAGCCGATTATCATTTCTTTTACTAATTTCAAAACTTATGATAGATCCATCGTATAGATCTTTGATCGCACTTAAATAAGCTTTTTGTCCTAAGCCATATTCTAAATAAGTGACATCAGTCACCCACTTTTGATTAGGTCTAGTAGCGGAAAAATCACGACCTAAAGTATTTTCTTCGTAGTTTAAATGTTCTGAACGAGTACAACCTCGGCGTTTGCGACGAATTACTGAATATAAACCAAGGACTCTCATTAAGCGACGAATACGTTTGAAGTTATATTGTTTTTGATACTTTCGATTGATAAGAAGAGTCATTCTTCTAGAACCGTAAATTCCATTTAAAGCATGAAATTCTTTTTTTATGATCTCACTTAACCATTCATTTTCCAAAGTACATTGTGATTTTGGAGCAGTTAAATAACGATAATACCCTGAGCGCGATACATTTAAGATCGCACAAAGGATCCAGAGTTCAATTTGTGGAAACTCTTTAAGAACTTCCTGAATAGCTTTAAAACGCAGATTTTTAGGTATAAAGCTTATCTCCTCCTTTCGAGTTCGTCCAATTTTTTTAAAACGATATTTTCTGCTTCTAGATATTTATTACGTTCTTTCAAACGTAGGATCTCAAGCTTGAGACGCTCAGTTTCAGAAAGAGTCTTATAATCACGATCTTTAACTGTTTTACCACGATTATCGTATAATGCCTTTTCGCCATCTACTTCAAACTTTTTGACCCAATTATAGACTTGGGAATAAGAAACATTATATTTATCGATCGCTTTGTGATAATTCTTATTATTAGCAAGTGTATACTGAACTATTTCGAGCCGTTCCTTAAAAGTAGTTTTACGTCCATGTTTCATTCTATTACGACCTCCAATGGTAGCTTTAAAGCCTTTTCCATTAGTATACAAGTTGATCCATTTACGTAAAACCGAAACACTCGAAATATTGTATTTATCACAAATTTTCTTTGGTGAACGTCCATTTTCTAAATATTCTAGAACCGCAGTTGTTTTTAATTCAACTGAATATTCTTTCCAGGTTCTAGACTCTTTTAAGCCATCTAAACCGCCAGCTTTGTATTTTCTGATCCAATTATCAAATGTATTTTTAGAAATGGTATATTTCCGGCAGATAAAGTACTTACTATATTGTCCACTAAGATACTCGGAGACTGCCTGGTATCTTTCTTCAAGTGTATGTTTAGTAGTTCTTCTAGACATAAAAAATCCCCCTAGAGTGATCACAGAATCTTTATTATTTCCGTGTCCACTCTAGGGGAATCATATCAATAGAATTGTGGGGAGTGTTTTTTTACGCAAATATACAATCAATTCGTAAAAAGAAAAATTGTTGATTAGCAAAACCGTAACAACTTCGTTTTAAGAGTTTGATCTTTCGATTGATACCCTCCAAAGGACCATTGGAATATATTGAAGTTACGCTATTTATTAGATAGCTGCGATTTTTACGGAAAGTACGAATGGTCGTATCCATCTCTGTATTGGTGCGCTCATAACTATCAAGAACCTCATTCAAAGTAGTAATGTCTTTATTCTTCAAAGCTAAGGTAATATCTTGGTAAGTCTGATAAACTATTTTGAATTTAGAAAATTTATTGATGATCAAGTCGATCGCATTCTGTTGAGTCATATATTCATTGATTCCCCTAAGATAGACAACATTTTTAGGGTCGATCTCATCAGATTTTTTATGGAATAAACGCCACTGTGATTTGAGGATCTTATATTCTCGACTATGCTTATTGAGCGACCTAGTGAGAGCGATTCGACAACTGTCTAAAGCACGTCCGGCTAGCTGAACGATATGAAATCGATCAATAATAATCTTGGCATTCGGGAAAAGTCGTCGAATGAAACGCTGGTATTGAGCGTTTAAATCAATGACGACCGATTCCACTTGATCACGTTCAAACTTTGAGTAACGATTTTCAAAATAATTGATAATGGTAGAAGATAGTCTATCTGGGAGTTTAGCAACTAACCTATGAGTTTGTGCATCACAACAGATAAAAGAAGTTGTATTTTTAATCGAACGAAATTCATCAAAACAAAGATTCTTGGGCAAAACAGGTACTCGATATTGAGGTTTGATCCGTTCGACAATAGTTCTTCGAACACTACTAGCAGAGCAATGACAGATGCGAGCGATAAGTTCACCGTTCAAACCTTCCCTAGCTAATAACATGATCTGATTTTTTAGTTTACGAGAAAGAGTTTGATTAGGCTTAGTCAATTCAGAGGTCGCACCGAAAGTTGTGCGACAATTTTTACATTGATAGCGTTGTTTATGAAGGATCATTTCATAACGTATACCGTTTAAACTTGGTAAACGTACGTGAGCTTTAGCGAAACCATTTTTATTAACAGTGGCAAAGCCACAATTTCGACAACGGCTGATAGGATAAGATAGTACAGCTTTGATCAAAACTAATTTCTCTGTGCCATTATTTAAATTATCGATAACATCAATAACTTTGAGATTAGGGTCTTTAATATTTAGAAGTTTTAGTATACAATCGTTATGGGACATTTAAATTCTCTCCTTTACGTGGTTTGTGGTGAATTCATTGTATAATGAGAGGGCATTAAATGTCCTTTTTTTTGCGCAAAAAAACTGGTATGGAATTTTTCATCCATATCAGAAAGTGTATACCCACTTTTAGAGCGCTCAAGTCATCTTTTGCTTTTGCGCTCAAGCTAATATTATTTACATATTCTTTACATAAAGCACCAAAGTCCTTTACAAAAAAAGCATAAAATAAAAGAATAAGCTCAACGAAAGAATAGTAAATTGTAGATCAACTGATCTGATCGAGGAAGGAAAAAGAGATGAAAAAGGCAATTATTATCTTTAGCACTTTAGTGTTAGCTTTTATTTTGACAGGATGTGGACAAAAAACGAGTCAAAAACAAAACATTACGATCGTCGGTTCAACTGCCCTGCAACCAATGGTGGAATTAGCTGCAGAAGAATATCAACGGGATCATACTGATGTTACGATCACCGTTCAAGGTGGTGGGTCAGGAACTGGCTTGAGTCAAGTGCAAGCTGGGGCAGTGACGATCGGGAATTCTGATGTTTTTGCTAGTGAGATGCCAGGGATCAAGGTAAACGAATTAGTCGATCATAAAGTTGCCGTTTTAGGGTTGGCTCCTGTGGTAAATAAGGAAAGTGGGGTCACTGATCTAACGATGAAACAATTACGCGATGTATTTCGTGGTAAATATACTAATTGGAAACAACTTGGTGGTAAAAATGTACCGATCGTTTTGATCAATCGTGCTGAAGGCAGTGGGACAAGACGAGCCTTTGAAAAGAGCGTGATGGTCGGGCAAAAAATGGCCAAAGCTCAAGAACAAGATTCAAATGGCACAGTCCAACGGATGGTAACGAGTACTCCAGGGGCGATCAGTTACTTAGCTTTTTCATATATGAACAAAGATATGACTTCATTAAAGATCAACGGTGTCAAACCAACTGCCGCTAATGTCAAAGATAATTCATGGAAGATCTGGGCTTACGAACATATGTATACAAAAGGGCGACCAAACAAACAAGCTAAGCAATTTTTAGAGTATATGAATTCTGATCTTGTTCAAGACAAACTCGTTAAAACACTAGGTTATATTCCGATCAATGAGATGCAAGTAACAAAAGATGAAAATGATAAGGTGATCTCACAAACGGAGGTTGAAAAATAATGGATCCGATCCGAGAAAAAATTTTAAATCGATCAAAAGAAACACGTCAAGATATGTTAGGTAAAACATTGAGTTATGCAAGTATCTTTTTGATCGTTGCAGTAGTTTTAGCGATCTTTGCTTTTGTTGCTTCAAAAGGGATCGCGACTTTTACCCAAAATAATGCGAGCTTAAAAGAATTTTTAACAGGTACAGAATGGAATCCAAACGCGACTGTTGCGGGGCGTCCCCAAGTCGGAGCGTTACCAATGATCTTAGGCTCCTTTGGAGTGACTTTACTAGCCGCACTATTTGCAACACCATTTGCTATCGGAACAGCGCTTTATATGACGGAATTATCAACTAAGCGCAGTCAGCGTTTTATGCAAAGTGTGATCGAACTATTAGTAGGTATCCCATCTGTTGTGTATGGTTTTATCGGTTTGACGACTGTAGTCCCATTTGTTCGGGATCATTTTGGGGGTTCAGGTTATGGGATCTTATCTGGTTCTTTTGTCTTATTCGTTATGGTCTTACCGACGATCACTTCGATGACAGTCGATAGTTTAAAAGCAGTGCCTAAGCATTATAAATCGGCGTCTTTGGCTTTAGGTGCAACTGAATGGCAAACGATCTATCGGGTCCTCTTGCGTGCAGCATTACCAGGGATCATGACGGCGATCGTCTTTGGGATGGCCCGAGCTTTTGGCGAAGCTTTAGCTGTTCAAATGGTCATCGGGAACGCGACTTTATTACCAGAAAGTTTACTTGCGCCTGCTTCAACTTTGACTAGTGTCTTGACGATGGGGATCGGAAATACCGTTATGGGAACAGTTGCAAACAATGCTCTATGGTCTTTAGCTTTGATCCTTTTATTGATGTCACTAGTCTTCAACATTGCAGTACGCTTTATCAGTCGGAAAGGAAAGATGTAATCTATGGATACGAAGAAAATCAATAAAGTGGCGTTAGCTGTGATCAAATTGATCGCTTTGATCGTTGTTTTGATCTTGGCCTTTTTGATCGGTAAGATCTTATTGAGTGGTCTCCCGCACGTTTCGTGGCACTTCTTGACTTCTCCGTCACGTTCCTTTACTGCTGGTGGGGGGATCGGGATCCAATTGTTTAATTCGTTTTACTTATTGATCTTGACGTTACTGATCTCATTTCCGTTATCTTTAGGGGCAGGGATCTATTTAGCAGAATATGCGCCTAAAAATAAAGTGACCGAAGGCATACGCATGGCGATCGAAGTTTTGAGTTCGCTCCCATCAGTTGTAGTTGGCCTTTTTGGTTTCTTGTTATTCGTTGTACAATTTCAAATGGGTTTTTCGATTATCTCTGGTGCGATCGCATTGACCTTCTTTAATCTACCTTTATTGACACGCAACGTTGAAGATTCATTGCAAAATGTCCCTAAACTTCAACGTGAAGCTGGGCTAGCTCTAGGATTATCTAAATGGCATACAGTCACAAAGATCATCTTACCTGAGGCGTTGCCAGGGATCATTACAGGGATCGTCTTATGTGCGGGGCGTGTGTTTGGGGAAGCCGCTGCTTTGATCTATACTGCTGGTCAAAGTGCGACAAATATCGATTTTACAAATTGGAATCCATTTAACGAAGCAAGTCCTTTGAATCTTTTTCGCCCAGCAGAAACATTGGCTGTCCATATTTGGAAGATCAACTCAGAAGGGATCATGCCTGACGCAGACCAGATCTCAGCCGGTGCGTCGGCTGTTTTGATCGTAGCTGTTTTGATCTTTAATTTATCAGCACGTTATTTAGGAAATAGATTATATAAACGCTTGACGGCAAGTAAATAAACGAGGTATGGCAATGAATGTAGGTAAATATGATTTGAATGATACAGCGATCAAGCAGTTTGATCCTCAAAAACAAGAGATCGCATTATCCACCGAAGATCTCCAAGTTTATTATGGCAATAAACATGCTTTTTTTGACGGAAATCTTCAGTTTGAACGTTATAAGATCACGGCTTTGATCGGAGCATCGGGTTCAGGAAAATCGACTTTTTTACGTTCTTTGAACCGGATGAATGATGATGTTGCAACGGTGACAGGAAAGATCTTGTATCGCGGGATCGATATCAATTCGAAAAATATCAATCTCTATGAGATGCGCAAACAGATCGGGATGGTCTTTCAAAGACCTAATCCGTTTTCAAAATCGATCAAAGAAAATATCACGTTTGCTTTAAAGGAAAATGGTATCAAAGATAAACAAAAGCTAGATGAGATCGTCGAAAAAAGTTTACGTGGGGCTGCACTTTGGGATGAAGTCAAAGATGATCTAGATAAAAGCGCACTTGCTTTATCTGGAGGGCAACAACAACGTCTTTGTATCGCCCGAGCGATCGCAATGGGGCCAGATATCTTATTGATGGATGAACCTTGTAGTGCGCTTGACCCGATCTCAACGTTAAAGGTCGAAGAAACAATGCTGGAATTAAAGAAAAAATATACGATCATCATCGTGACGCATAATATGCAACAAGCCTCACGCGCAAGTGACTATACTGCATTTTTTCATATGGGACATGTGATCGAATATGATCAAACAAAGCGCCTCTTTACAAACCCAACGACCCAAGCAGCTGAGGATTACATCTCAGGTAATTTTGGCTAAGCTAAAGTGAGGATACGAGAAATGAAACAAGAAAAGATCATAACATCAAATAACGTTCATTTATATTATGGTGAAAAGGAAGCTTTGAAAGG
Source organism: Ligilactobacillus faecis (assembly GCF_029889745.1). Lineage (NCBI taxonomy): Bacteria > Bacillati > Bacillota > Bacilli > Lactobacillales > Lactobacillaceae > Ligilactobacillus > Ligilactobacillus faecis. Next base: position 170,018 of record NZ_CP123639.1, on the reverse strand, counting down.
GATCACGCTTGATTTTCCTAAAAGTGGGATCCATGCTTTGATCGGACCGTCTGGTTGTGGTAAGTCAACATACTTGCGGTGTTTGAATCGCATGAATGATCTGATCGAAAATGTCAAGATCACAGGTGAGATCAAACTTGACGGCAAAGATATTTACAGCCCGAAAACAGATACGGTAGAATTAAGGAAAAAGGTCGGAATGGTCTTTCAGCAACCTAATCCATTTCCGTTTTCGATCTATGAAAATGTCGTCTATGGATTGAGGATCGCTGGGATCAAAGACAAGCAGCTCTTAGATGAGCGCGTTGAAACGAGCTTAAAACAAGCGGCTGTTTGGGATGATGTCAAAGATGATCTGCATAAAAGTGCTTTAGAGCTTTCCGGGGGACAACAACAACGGGTCTGCATCGCACGGGTCTTGGCCGTCAAACCAGAAGTGATCTTGTTAGATGAACCGACTAGCGCACTAGATCCCGTTTCAAGTAGTAAGATCGAAGAGATGTTGTTGACTTTAAAAGATGAATATACATGTATTATGGTAACGCATAATATGCAACAAGCATCGCGGATCTCAGATACGACATCATTTTTCTTGAATGGGGAATTAATAGAAACAGGCACGACCAAAAAGATCTTTGTGACACCTAAAAAACAGGAGACCGAAGACTATTTGAGCGGCCGATTTGGATAATTAGGGAGGAAAAATTATATGCAACGTCATATCGATACACAACTAGACGCTTTACATCAAGAATTTGTAACTATGGGTCTAGAAGTAAAAGCTTCACTTGAAAAAGCGATCATGTCTTTAAAAAATGATGACAAAAAGGCAGCTAAAGAAGTGATCGAGCACGATGAAGTGATCAATAACCATGAAACGCATCTAGAAAAAAAGACGACCCAATTGATCGCATTACACAGTCCGGTAGCTAGTGATCTGCGTGGGATCATTGCTCTTTTGAAAGCTAGTTCAGACCTAGAGCGTTTAGCCGATCACGCTGTAAGTATTGCTAAAAATGTGCTTTCACTCAAAGAAGAAAAGCACGACGAAGAGCTCGATGCTTTGATCGTTTCGATGGGTGATAACGTGCTTGCCATGTTAAGTGAGATCTTACAAGCTTATTCTGAGATGGACGATGATCTAGCCGTTAAAGTCGCTGCATGTGACGCTGAAAGTGATAAGATCTATTTACAGATCAGAAAAAGAGCTTTGATCTTGATCAAGGAAGGTCCAAATTTTACTGCTGAAGGGATCGATTACTTACAGATCGCTAATCATTTAGAACGTTCAGGCGATTATATCACAAATATCGCTGAATGGATCGTTTATACGAAAAAAGGTAAGATCACAGAACTTGGTCGTAATGATCTGTAAGTAAAGTCGGCGAATTTTAATTAAAATCTTGGGAAAATGGTACGTTTTATCAAGTAAATATGATAGAATGTAGATGTACTCAGAGTTGAGTAATTTTACTGTAAAATCTTTAGGAGGCTGTTTTATGTCATTCGTAAACGGTAGTGAAATTTTTTCTGCAGCTCGCAAGGGCCATTATGCAGTAGGTGCTTTTAACACAAATAACTTGGAATGGACACGTGCTATTCTTAAAGGTGCCCAAGAAAAGAACGTACCTGTATTGATCCAAGTATCAATGGGTGCTGCTAAATACATGGGTGGTTACAAGTTAGTTCGTGACTTAGTTGCTAGCGAAATGGAAGCAATGAACATCACTGTTCCAGTTGTTATGCACTTAGACCATGGTAACTACGAAGCAGCTAAGGAATGTATCGAAGCAGGCTTCTCATCAGTTATGTTCGACGGACATGACTTACCATTTGAAGAAAACTTGGCTAAAACAAAAGAAATCGTTGAATTAGCACATGCTAAAGGCATTTCTGTTGAAGCTGAAGTTGGTTCAATCGGTGGTGAAGAAGACGGTGTTGTTGGTGCCGGTGAATTAGCAGACGTTGAAGAAGCAAAACAGATCGCTGCACTTGGTGTTGACTACTTAGCATGTGGTATCGGTAATATCCACGGCCAATACCCAGCAAACTGGAAAGGTCTTAACTTTGACCGTTTGAAGGAATTAGCAGATGCTATGCCAGATATGCCATTAGTATTGCACGGTGGTTCTGGTATTCCTCAAGATCAAGTTGTTAAAGCTATCTCAATGGGTGTTTCCAAGCTTAACATCAACACAGAATGCCAAATCGCATTTGCTGAAGCAACACGTAAGTACATTGAAGCAGGTAAGGATCGTGAAGGTAAAGGTTACGACCCACGTAAACTTCTTGCACCTGGTACACAAGCTATTACAGATACAGTTGAAGAAATCATCGACTGGATCGGTACACCAGCTGTTGACTAATCAATAGATCAGCCAAAAAAAAGATCTAGGAATTTTTTCCTAGATCTTTTTTTGTGTGGTCGTTTTGGCAGAGATAGCAGGGGCTTTTTTGATCAGTTGTTCACCGATCATTTTATAGATCATAGCTTTGATCACGATATGCTTTGTGATCGTTGTCTGTGAAAGCGTCGTTAGATCAGTGGCAAAATTTACTTGGCAACTATTTTTCAAAGAGTCATTGAAGATCGTTGCAAAACTGTTATAAGACTCTTTGATCGAAAATTCATGTAAGAGTTCATCAAGATAGTTGGCGATCACATCGAGAGGATAGATCGCTTTTAGTAAGCTGATCGCGATCAATTCGGCTAAATGTGTATTAGTATATTTTTTCTTTTGGGGGCGGCTCATCAGCCCTTTTTTGACGTAACTGTTGACCATTGAAGGTGTCAAAGGACTTTCGATCAAGCCCTCTAAATAGCGATTACCTAGGCTGACAAGCTGGTCCATATAAAGCTCAAAATCAGGAAAATCATCCCATAGAGGTAATTGCTTATTTGCAAAACTGTCCAACTGTTTTTGGATATTAACTTTTTCCATCCTCAAATTCCTTTGTTAGTTTTTTAATATTATAACATAGATATTTTTTATGATTATTAAGTTTTTTTAGAGCTTTTTATCTAGTTTTAAAGTCTAGTTGTTGTTGACTCGAAAAATATTTGAGAGTAAACTTAAGATAAGAAGTGAGGTGAAGATCTTGAATAAAAAACAACAGATCGTCAACGAAGTTTGGAGTGCGATCACACATGGGATCGGGATCGGTCTTAGTATTTGGCTTTTAGTTCTCTTGATCAGCAAAGGTTTAGCGACTTCAAGCGCCTTGGCGTTTAGTGCTTATGTATTTTACGGTTTGACGTTACTATTTTTATATTTAGCTTCTACGCTTTTTCATTGTTTATATTTTACGAAGGCCCGTAGGTTGTTTCAACTTTTTGATCACATCAGTATTTATCTTTTGATCGCAGGTACATATATGCCTTACTGCATTATTGGGATCAAAGGTACGAAAGGATTACTTATGTGGCTAGTCATTGCATGTCTGATGCTGTTTGGGATCTTATATCATACTTTGGCTAAACCACGATACCAGATCGTTGAGACACTTACTTGCGTTTTGGCAGGCTGGTTATGTGTTTTTACCTTTAAACCTTTAGCTAATGCACTAGGACCAACAGGGCTACTGTTGTTGTTTTTAGGTGGGGTCTCGTTTACTTTAGGAGCTTTGATCTATAGCTTAAAAAGGCGGTATATGCATATTTATTGGCATCTTTTCGTGATCTTAGGTTCAGGTTTGATGTTTTGTTCGATCTATTTTTATCTGAAATAGATTATGTTATTATAAGGTTTTTTTAGAGTTTGGATCGGAAAAATTACTGTTATCATACGATTTATAAAAATATTCTTTTACTTAAAAGTACAGAAAAAATCGTTTTTTACAGTAATTATTTTTAATTTTTTAGGTGTAAGCGTTTGCTATTAATTTTATTTAATGTTAATCTTATTTTAGAGGAAAGTATCTCGGGAAAGGAGAGTGAAGTCGATGCCAACGATCCAGTTGACCGCAAATCAGAGAGATGCATTGCAAAATTTCACTAACGAGTTTGAAACATTAAATGCTTTGGCAGATCGAAATCGGCAAAAGATCATCAATTTGCTGTGTGAAAATCTGGCCGAAGGAATGACTGTGACTGAGATCACACAGATGATGTCGATCACCCAACCAGCAGTTTCGCATCATTTAAAGATCTTACGTCAAGCAAAATTAGTAGCATTTAAAAAAAGAGGTCTCCAAAGTTTTTATTATGTAACTTTGAATAAGCCACTAGAAAAGCTTGAACAAGTGCTCTATCACTTGAGGAAAAATATTGACACGTTCTAGACCGAAGAACACTAAAAAAGAAGATCTGCTCAGCTAAAAGCTAAGTAGATCTTCTTTTTTTAGTCTGCAAAATAAGTTAAGATCTTTTCTTCTGATAAATTTGTTTTATCGCGTGTGTCTAAAACGACTTGACCATCTTTTAAAATGACGACACGATTTCCGTAACGAAGGGCATCAGCGAGTCGATGAGTGATCATCAAACAAGTCAATTTGTTTTCGGTCACGACTTTATCAGTCAGTTCGAGTAATTGCGCACTAGTATTTGGGTCAAGAGCAGCGGTATGTTCATCTAATAATAAGATCTCAGGTTGCGCTAGCGTGGCCATCAAAAAACTAAGGGTTTGCCTTTGCCCACCTGAAAGGTCACCTGTAAAAGTATTGAGGCGTTGCGAAAGACTATTAGGTAACATGGCCGTCAATTTTTCAAAGCGTGGAAGTTGTTCTTTTAAATGACGTGGACGTAAACCTCTTTTTTGTCCCCGCTTATCGGCTAGTAAAAGATTTTCAGCCACGGTCATTCGAGGCGCTGTTCCGAGCTTAGGATCTTGGAAGACTTGTGAGATATAGGTGGCGCGTTTGACTTCTGATAATGGTGTCAGGTCTTTTTGATCGAGTAAGATTTGGCCCGAAGTCGGACGTAATGAACCATTGATCACGTTTAATAAAGTCGATTTTCCAGCGCCATTTGTCCCTAAAAGCGTGATGAAATCCCCATCTTCGATCTTTAACGAAAGATCATTTAAGATCGTTTTTTCTTCGCGTGTTCCGTGATTGACGACAGTCGTGATATTTTTTAGTTCTAATGTACTCATGGCTTAGCGACCCCCTTTTTCAATAATTTAGCAAAGTGGAATTTCTTTTCAAAGAGTGGAAGCATCAAGCATGCCGCTAAGACAAGCGACGAGATCAGTTTGAAATCATTTGTACTAAAGCCAAGTTTCAAGACGATCAAAAGGACAAAACGGTAAAGGATGCTCCCTAAAACAACTGCGATCAAGCGTGCTGTTAGAGGAATATTACTATAAGCAACTTCGCCGATAATGATCGCAGCGAGACCAATGACGATCGTGCCGATCCCCATGTTGACGTCAGCGTAGCCATCGTTTTGTGCGATCAGACCGCCACAAAGACCGATCAGACCGTTTGAAAGCATCAAGCCTAAGATCTCCATATTATCTGTATTGATCCCTAAAGAGCGCGCCATCAATTTGTTATCACCTGTCGCGATAAAAGCTTGGCCCATATCAGTATTTAAAAAGAGTGCTAATAAGATGATCAAGGCACAGGCTAAAAACATCCCTAACAAGACAGAGGGAAAGCTATTTGGTAAAGTTCGCATAAAAGGTGTATTCAAAAGTGTCTTTTCATCTAGAAGACCAACAGTCGCTTTTCCTAAGATATGCAAGTTGATCGAGTAGATCCCAGTCATAACTAAGATCCCAGCAAGCAAGACCGGGATCTTGCCTTTAGTGTATAACAGACCAGTCGTTAGCCCAGTCAAAAGGCCTGCTCCAAAAGATAAGAGCAAAGCAAGCGTTGGTGAGATCCCGTTTGTGATCGCAGCAACACAAACGCAGGCACCAAAAGGAAATGTCCCTTCAACAGTCATGTCGGGGAATTTCAAGATCCTAAAAGTCAAAAATAATCCGAGGCCTAAAATCCCCCAGATCAGACCTTGTCCGATCGCAGATACGATAAGATTCATTTGATCACCACTCCTTGATGTTGTATTTTATTGATCAATGTGTCAGGGACGTGGATCCCTAACCGTTTAGCTTGTTTAAGATTTAAATATGTGATCCCATTAGTTGGATATTCGATCGGCATTTGAGCTGGATCTTTACCTTTTAAGATCTGAGCAGTCATTTTACCAGTCATTTTTCCAAGTTCGAATTGACTTACACTGACAGTTGCAAGCCCTCCTTGTTTTGTCATATCAGCAGTTGACGGAAAGACTGGGATCTTGTTTTGATCGGCATTTTTTAAGACGGTTTGAAATCCTGAAGCTACAGTATTGTCGTTTGGAATATAGATCGCTTGGACTTCACTCGCCATTGTAGCTGAAACTTGGGCAATATCGTTGGTCGAGGTGATCGTATACTCTTTGAGTGTGATCCCAGCTTGTTTTGCTAGCTCGGTGAATTCTTTGACTTCCGCGGCCGAGGAATCGTCGCTAGAAGTATGTAAGATCCCGACCGTTTGGAGCGTAGGCATCAATTTTTGGATCAATTCCAGTTGCTTTGCGATCGGCTCGCGGTGCATGACGCCTGTGATATTACCACCAGGATGGTCTAGATCTTTGACAAGTCCAGCTCCAACAGGATCACTGATCGCGCCCATCACGATCGGTGTTTTTGAAGTTGTGTTAGCCAATGATTGGGCAGCTGGAGTTGCGATCCCGATCATGACATTAGTATTTTCGTTATAAAAGCGTTGACTCATTGATTTAAGATTGCTTTGATCATTTTGGGCATTTTGAAAATCAACTCTGAGATTTTTACCAACTGTGAACCCTTCGGCTTTTAAGCCGGCGATGATCCCTCTGTGGATCGAATCAAGCGCGGGGTGAGAAGTCAATTGTAAGATCCCAACTAATGGTGTTTGAGTATGCTTGGCTGTTTGGTCACTTTTAAAGAAAGCAAAGATCAAAAAGCCCAATAGTAAAATTATCGTTGTGTAGATCCTTTTCATAGTAAGCTCCTTTTTAGATTATTTTGTGATCGTATCGTGGTGGTAAAGAAAAAGCACTCCCTAAGTTAACAGGGAGTGCTTTTTGATCCCTGCATGGTAATAAAATGATCCATGCAGGTTGATGAAGAAAAGACCAGCACAGATACGATCGAAGACGGTCGCATCTGTTACCAGAAGCAACCTAGTGCTGGCTTTGCCAACGAGTATTCAATTGTTGCAACTTAGCTAAAAGCATGGTCCTCTTCCTTTCTGAATTTGATACCTGAATTTTACTACACTGATAAAATAAATGTCAATCAAAATTTATTATTTTCGACATCTGTAATAAAATCCGCTAAATGTTTATAGTAAACATCTGGATTATCGACCATATGGTGGTGTCCGCCTTCAGGTGTCGTTACTAAACGGGAGTTAGGGAGCAGTTTTTGCATTTTTTCAGCAGTTGCTAGAGGCATTGTTTCGTGCTCTCCAAAGGTGATCAAAGTTGGAACTGTGATCTCTGGTAATTTTTGACGGAAATTCCATTGATCTAACTTACCGGTGATCACAAATTCATTATCACCTTGAAATGTGTTGTAGACTTTAGTACCACCAAGATCTTTTAAGTGATAGAGTTTTGAAGGTTGTTTGCGATCGACGAAATTTTCGTTCATGATCTGCACATAACGTTGATATTTTTCATTAGTATAATCATTGTTTTGTTCACAGTGACGCATAAAAGAAACAGCTTCTGGAGATAACGTCTCTTTTCGAAGTTTGTTGATATGTGTCACATACTCAGCGATATTATCGACCATAGAAGAGATGATCGCACCTTTTAAATGTTGGCCGTATTTATGCGCATACATCTGAACTAAAGCGCCACCCCAACTTTGTCCGATCAAATAGAAATTATCTAAGCCAAGTTTTTGACGGACCTCTTCGACTTCGTCTAAAAAGTAGTCATAGGTCAAATATTTTTGAGCGATCTCTGGGTCGTCGTAATCAGGTTGGTCTGAATAAAGAGAACCTAATTGGTCGTACATATGTACTTGAACATCTAAACCTTGTTTCTTTAATTGAGCAGCAGCGTCTTCCCAATATTCGTGGTTCCCACCAGGACCACCGTGAAGTGCTAAAAGATGGATCGTTCCAGTTCCTTGGGTATTAGTCCAAAGATGGTAACCGTTATCAAGTGTGATGATCGTTGTACCTTGTTTCATAAAATCAAGACCTTTCATTTACATTAATAAGATTATAGCACTTTTTTGGTGCAAAACGCAGGATGTTAAGAGTATTAGCAGATCTTGGTGTGATGCTGAGCCGTAAAAGGTGACATTGAATAATCTAAAAAATGTGTTATAATATAGACACAAACGGGGATGTTTAGGATTCGACAGGTATAGGTCGAGCTTAGACTGCGTTTAGTAGGTTGCGACTACTTTAAAACGCTCAGTTTAAATTATAACTGCAAAAAATAATAACAATTCTTACGCTTTAGCTGCCTAGTCAGCTTTAACGTAGATCCAGCTGGTATCACCCATGTGTCAGTTTTGGGTCCTATTATGAGTGGGTTACGTTTAGTTTAGCCGTCTGATAAACTAAAAAGAGATCTTCAGACTGGCTTAAAGTGTCTGCCCTGAAAGACGGCGAAGCTTTAGGCGAGATCAAAATCGTCTTTCTATGAACGTAGACGTCTGAGTGGCGATATGCTTGGACGCGGGTTCGATCCCCGCCATCTCCATATATGTAAGACTAGTGGTCATTAGTGAGCGCTAGTCTTTTTTTACACAAAAAAGACCGATCGTTAAGATCGGCCTTTTTAGTTATTGTTGCTCATCTTCTAGCGTAGAACTAGTCGTTTGGGGTTGAGTACTTGAGCTTTCTTCATCTGTTTGTGTCTCATCTTTATGCAGTTCAGGTGCATCAGTTTGATATTTATCAACAGTTGAATGCCCGTTATTTTTAGACCAGAGACTAGTCGAGCGCTCTTTTAATTTTTCTTGGATCTTGTCGAGCTTAGCCACTTCATTTTTGTAATTATAATCTCTTGGATCAACTGGTTTGAAATCAGTTGGTACATAGAAGCGTAAGAGATTTTTGTTGTTCAATGCATCGGAAAGAGAAAGCGCATTGCCAACATGTTCTTTTGCTTGTTTGAGTTCAGTCTGTACTTTTTTAGAAGGATGTGTAACAACATTACCAGTACTATTTTCGTAGATCGTATTTCCGATGACCGTATAATTTGGTGTAATGAAATTTTCATTGCGGAAAGCTACAGTCTGATTATGCTGAGGTGAGAATAAGTCAGTCCCAAAGAGCAAGTATTTTTTAGAATCGATCCCTAAAAGATGAAGCAGTGTTGGCATGACATCGATCTCACCACCGTATTGCTCTGAGATCCGTCCGTTTTCTTGTCCCGGGATATGGACCATAAAGGGAACTCGTTGTAATTGAGCATTATCAAAATCGCTCCAAGTTGAAGCTGAACGTCCAAGTAAAGACGCAAGTTTCAAATTACGTGAATTAGAGATCCCATAATGGTCACCATATAAAACGATGACAGAATTATCATAGAGACCTGAAGCTTTCAAGTAGTCGAAAAATTCTTTGACGGCTTGATCAAGATAGTGAGCCGTAACAAAGTAGTTATCGACAGAACTATCACCAGTATTAGCTGTTTCAAAAGACTTATTTTGTTCGTCTAAGACAAAAGGAAAGTGATTTGAGACAGTGATGAACTTAGCGTAAAAAGGTTGTTGAAGTTTTTCTAAGTATTTGACAGAATCATGGAAAAGTAATTTATCCTTTAAACCGTATTCAGTCAAATTAGCTGCATTTTGGTCGTAATAACTAGCATCAAAGAAATATTGATAACCAAAATTTTTATAAACTTTGTCCCGATTCCAAAAAGAACCTGCATTTCCGTGGAAAACAGCTGAAGAATAATTTTGCGATTGGTTCAAGATCGCAGGCATCGCTTCAAATGTATTATCTGTTCCAAGTGTAGAAAAAAGTGAACCTTGTGGGAGACCGTATGTCCCAGTCTCAAGCATCGTTTCGGCATCAGATGTTTTTCCTTGTCCAACTTGGTTAAAGAAGTTAGCAAATGAATATGTTTCTTTCCCATGGTAAAGACTATTTAAAAACGGTGTGACTTCTTGATCATTTAATTTGTAATCGATCAAGAACTGTTGGAAGCTCTCTAAATGGAGCACGATGATGTTTTTATTTTTGGCGATCCCAAACATTTTCGGATCGGGCGCAGCATAATTTTTTTGCGTAAAATCGATGATCTTATTTAGATCAGAGCCAGTTGCTTTGGATCTTGTTTGACTTGTCTTAGCGGTCTTTAAGCCGTCGTAGACAGTAAAAGCATCGATCCCCAAGTATTTGACTAAATAATTACGATCAAAAGTCCGCGTCAAAAGCTGAGGCCGATCGATCTCGCCTAAAGTGACATTCAAAAGTAGAAACATCAATGAAAAAGATGTCATAGCTACGGCTTGCTTTTTTTCGATCGGCTGAGGATCGAGTTTGATCTGTCGTGTCAATAATAGTAGTAAAACTAAGACGACGTCACCAACGATCAAAAAGTCTTGTGGTTTGAGTAGCGAAAATGAACTTCCACTCAAGCCTTGTGAGACAGAAGAATAACCAAAGATCACGTTTGTGGTCATGAAATCAGTAAATTCGCGGTAATAGATCACGCTGATCAGTAGAAAAGCAGTGTTAGCTATATATAGTAGTAACAAGCAAAGATAGGCTGGGATCGTCCGTTTGATGTATAACGCGATGCTAAAGAGTAACATTGTCGTTGCGATCGGATTGATCAATAAGACGAAATATTGGTAGATCCCATGTACGCCTAAATTAAAGTCGATCAAATAAACTAAGATCGTTTTGGCCCAAAACAAAAAAGTAACTAGCGCAAAAAATCCCCAGCGCGTATTTAAAAAATTTCGTAGTTTTGTCCAGTTCACAGTTGCAAACCGTCCTTTCCTAGTGGATTTGCATATCATCTAATTCTAAATCAAAAAAAGGGCAGGCGTCAATTTTTGGTCAGGATTTTAGCAAATAGTTAAAATTGAACTGGATAAATTATGAAAATAAAAATGTAAATACATAATAAGAAAAAACTTAATTTGCTCATAACGCTCTTTTTTGCAAAGAACAAATGTCATTTTTTAAGAGTTTTACGCGTTTTTTTAGAAACGCTCCTTTTGAAAAATATTTTCATGAAGATAAAATAAATATTTTAACATAAAATTTCTCTTGTAATGGCTTGCAAGGAACTGGTAAAATATCTTTTGCATAAGTTTTAGAGAAGAAAATTGATTTACGAAGAGAGGTTTTATTATGTGGATTGCCTTAATCCCTGCGATCGCATGGGGTAGTGTTGGATTGATCAGTGGTAAGCTTGGTGGAAATGCAAACCAACAAACGTTAGGAATGACATGGGGGGCATTGCTCTTTGCCTTAGTAACGACATTAGTTTCCCCGGGAAATTTTTTAGCGCATAATGACATGCGACTTTGGATCGCTGGGATCTTGTCAGGTCTGTTTTGGAGTTTAGGACAAAACCAACAGTTCCATGCGATGAAAGCTGTTGGGATCTCAAAAGCAGTTCCGATCTCGACTGGAGCTCAGTTAGTAACGAATGCTTTAGCTGGTGTGATCTTGTTCCATGAATGGACGACAAGCCATCAATTGACTTTAGGGACACTTGCTTTAGTGATCCTTGTCGTTGGGGCAACGTTAACGGCTTTACGTGACAAGAGTGCTCAAACTGGTGGTCAAAGCGAAAATTGGGCTAAAGGGACAACGGCTTTAGTTTTATCGACAGCTGGTTATCTTGGTTATACAGTTGTAGTCAACTTCTTAAAGGTTGATGCACAAGCGATGGTTTTACCGCAAGCGATCGGGATGGTCGCTGGAGCTTCAGTTTTTGCGCTTGGAAAAGATGCATTTAAAAAAGAAAGTTTCAAAAACATTGTTACTGGTTTAGTTTGGGGGACAGGTAATTTATGCATGTTCCAAGCTACAGCGATGATCGGTCTAGCAGTTAGCTTTTCACTGTCTCAAACAGGGATCGTTATTTCGACCTTTGGTTCGATCCTCTTATTGGGAGAACATAAAACAAAACGTGAAATGGTCTATGTCACGCTTGGCTCATTGATGGTCATCATCGGTGGTGTGATGTTAGGGCTTTTAAAATAAAAAAGAAGAGACTATCACTGAGATGGTCTTTTTTTATAATAGGTTTTAAGGATTTTTAAGTAAAAATCTTAATTTATCTAGTGTTTATACTTTAAAAATCTGTATTATATAGTATAATTAAAGCCGAAGAAGTATATCTTTTATAAAGGAGAGGTAGTTAGATGGCACATATTAAATTTGATAGTTCCAATTTGACAAAATTCGTTCATGAAAATGAATTAAATGAAATGCAAGCAATGGTCAATGCTGCTGACGAACAATTACGCCAAGGTACTGGTGCAGGGGCAGATTTTCGTGGCTGGTTAGATCTTCCAGTTGATTATGACAAAGAAGAATTTGCTCGGATCAAAGAAGCAGCTGAAAAGATCAAAGCTGATTCAGATGTTTTAGTTGTGATCGGGATCGGGGGCTCTTACTTAGGCGCTCGGGCAGCGATCGACTTTTTGAACAACACATTCTTCAACTTACTTTCAAAAGAAGAGCGTAAAGCACCACAGATCTTCTTTGCAGGTAACTCGATCTCAGGTTCTTATGTACATGATCTAGTTGAACTCATCGGAGATAAAGATTTCTCTGTCAACGTGATCTCTAAGTCAGGTACAACAACAGAACCATCGATCGCTTTCCGTGTCTTCAAAGAAAAATTGATCGAAAAATATGGTGAAGAAGGCGCTAAAAAGCGGATCTACGCTACAACAGACCGTGCTCGGGGCGCTTTGAAGACTGAAGCTGATGCTGAAGGTTACGAAACATTCGTGATCCCTGATGATGTCGGTGGTCGTTTCTCAGTCTTGACACCAGTTGGTCTTTTACCGATCGCTGTTTCTGGCGCAGATATCGATGCTTTGATGCAAGGTGCTGCTGATGCTCGCAGCGATTACAGTGATAAAGATCTAGCTAAAAACGAAGCTTACCAATACGCTGCTTTACGTAACATTTTATACCGTAAAGGATATACGACAGAGATCTTGGAAAACTACGAACCAACCTTGCAATACTTTGCAGAATGGTGGAAACAATTGATGGGTGAATCTGAAGGTAAAGATCAAAAAGGTATCTATCCTTCATCAGCTAACTTTACTACAGATCTGCACTCTTTAGGTCAATATATCCAAGAAGGACGTCGCAACTTGATGGAAACTGTGATCCATGTTGCTAAACCAACACATGATACAGTCATTCCAAAAGAAGACGAAAACTTAGATGGACTTGCTTACTTAGAAGGTAAGACAATGAACTATGTCAACGACCGTGCCATGGAAGGTGTCGTTTTAGCTCACACAGACGGTGATGTGCCTAACATGATCGTGACGATCCCAGATCAAAGTGCCTATACATTAGGCTACATGATCTACTTCTTTGAGATCGCAGTCGGCATTTCAGGTTACTTGAATGGGATCAACCCATTCAACCAACCTGGGGTCGAAGCATACAAGAAGAATATGTTTGCTTTACTTGGACGTCCAGGTTTTGAAGAATTGACAAAAGAACTTAATGCACGTTTAAATAAATAAGCAAAAAAATAGTGCTGTTCCGTAGGGAGCAGCGCTATTTTTTTAGGCTAAATTAGAAAGTAAAATGACTAAAGCGGCTGGAAGATTATTTAAAAAGTGGATCGTGATCGGAACTAAAAGATTGTCAGATTTTTTGTAGTAATAAGCCAAGATCCAGCCAAATGACATATATAAGAGAAGTACAGTTAGGTCATCCCCACTATGGAAATGGATCGCTCCGAAACAAGCACCGCTAAAGAAGATCGCTAAAAAACGACTATTAGGAAAGAAATACTGCATAAAGAGTCCGCGGAAAAGAAGTTCTTCACAAAGTGGAGCCATAAAGATAGTCATAAGCGTCATCATCAACATAGCTGAGGTCGAGAGCGAAAACATCTGTCTTAAAGCAGCGTCATTTTGAGTTGTTTGAATATTACTGATAAAGCCATATAAGATCTTGATGAATAAAAAAGCAATAAAACCGACGATCACATCATTGGTCATTTTACCTTTGATCGGTGCTAATTTGCGGGGCTTGAATTGTTTGAAAAGACAAAAAACGGCTAAAACATAAGCTAAACTAAAGAAAAGCCAAGCTACAGCTATTTTAGTCAGCGGAGAATAGTTTTTGGGAAACCAACTAGGTAAGAGAAGCGCAAATTGTGGCAAGATGATCAAACCAAATAAAAGACCAAACTTAAGTAAGCGCCAGAGATAAAGGCCAATTGTCGTTAATTTATTTTGAGACATAAAGAGCATCCTTTCAGTTGATTGAAGGTAAAATAAAAAGGCTAACGATCAGATCGCGCCTTTTCATTTTAGCATATTATAAACCAAAAATTGCTTTGTAAAGCAAAGTTGCACAAGCACCAGCTAAAAATGGAGCTAAGACAGGGATCCAAGCATAATCCCATTGGGAGGAGCCTTTGTGCTTAAGTGGTAATAAAGCATGAACTAGACGTGGACCAAAGTCACGTGCTGGGTTCAAAGCTGGACCAGTCGGCCCCCCAAAAGATGTAACGATAACCATAACGAGCAACCCGATCCCGATAAAACCAGCACCTTGGTTACCATGCGCAAAGATCGGCGAATGTGTGATCGCTAAAGCACTGAAGACTAAAGTAAATGTTCCGAAAAATTCATTGACGAAACCGTTAAAACGACTCTTTGTTGCGTCGATCGTTGAGAATGTAGCTAAGATCGCCTCTGGATCTTTAGTCAGATCATAGTGTGGTTTAAAGCACGCGATAACGATCAATTGACCAACGATCGCCCCAAGTAATTGAACACTTATGTACGGTAAAACTTGTGACCATGGGAAGTCCCCAGCAATTGCTAAGCCAAGCGTAAATGCTGGGTTGATATGGTTACCAGAGACACTACCAAACATCAAAGCAGGGATCATAACAGCAAAACCATATCCGATCGAGATGATGATCCAACCACTGTGGTGGCCTTTAGTACCTTTCAATTCAACGTTTGCGACCGAACCGTTACCAAGAACGATCATTAACGCAGTTCCAAAAAATTCGGCTGCGAGCTTAGTAAGTAATGGAAATTCCATAGCTTCCTCCTAGTAAAAAATAAACAATGAAATATAAATACTCATATAACTATAATCATTGCTCTAGTGCGTGTCAATAGGCATGTAGAATATTTTTTTTGCAAAATAAACGATATTTTTTAGATATTCTTTAATGTAATTAGTTTTTTCTAATCGAAGATCTAGTTGTAATTTTTATAAAAACGCATACAATAAGGGTAGTTATCGATTTTTGATAAGAAAAATAAGCAAAGATAAAAACTGAGAAGGGAATGATAGTTGATCTTATGCTTTCAAAACCAGTTGAAGAAATGTTAAATAAACGCCGAGATAAGTTTTTGATCCCTGCTGAGATCGTAGCTAATGTACAAGAAACGAATAATCTTGATCACGCCTTTCTAGTTTTAACAAAAGTCAAGTATGCTAAGATCCCCGTGCTAGATAGTGACCAACATTTTAAAGGACTTTTATCGCTTGCGATGATCACAGATACGATGTTAGGGCTGACAGGGATCGATCCTAGTAAACTCAGCCGTTACCAAGTCAAAGATGTTATGCAAGTTGATGTTCCAACTGTTACTCTACCATATAATATGGAAGAGATCTTACATCTGCTAGTAGACCAACCTTTTTTGGCAGTGACTGATAATGATGGGATCTTTACTGGGATCATAACGAGACGTGAAGTAATGAAAGCTATCAATTATTTGGCACATGATCTTGAAAAAAGTTACTATTTACTGCCATTAGAAAAATCAACTAATTAAAAGAGCTCCGCGATCGCGGAGCTCTTTAATTAGTTGGTGACGTTAAATTAAGAGGTGAGAGTGGGATCTCAAAGCCAGCTTGCTTTAAAGCAGAGAGATATTGGTCTAAAAGAGTTCGTTGGACTTTAGCTTGGGCACCATTTTTTGTATAGGCGATGACACGAAAAACAAGGGCTCCTTTTCCTAGATCGACCACACCTAAAATATCAGGACCTTTGATGATCTCAGGAAGAGTCGGACTGATCTTTTGATTGACAGCTTCAATGACTTTTTTCATCTCAGCATTTGTTTTTTTAGGATCTAATCGAATGTCGATCACAGCGCGCATATCATTGCGAGACATATTGCTGACAACTGTGATACTTCGATTAGGGATGAAATTTAAAGTTCCATCATCACTTACGACTTGGGTAGTTCGTAGACCGACGGCATGGATCGTACCGGTGATCGAGTTGATCTTAACGACATCTCCGACAGAAAATTGTTGTTCTAGCAAGATGAAAAAGCCAGTTACGATATCTGTCACAAATCCTTGTGCTCCTAGACCAAGTGCGACACTGACGATCCCAGCACTTGCTAAAAGGGTGCTAACTGGGATCCCTAAAAGGGAAAGAACAGCATAAAAGTAAAAAAACAAAATACAATAGTGGAAGATATTTTGGGTCAAGGTATAGATCGTACCTAATCTTCCGAGTGAATAGTGCGAATCTTTATTTTTAGCACTGGCAAAGCTTCGTTGGATAACTTTTTTACCGACCGAATGCAAAAGCAAGAAGAGTAAAGAGATCAAGACTAAAGAGATCGTTGTCATGAGGATCTTAGTAATAATGTTGTCCCAATTGATATTTTTTATGTAATTATCTAAAATATTCGTTTGTTTAGCTACTTGCTTAGTAACATCAGAGGAGATACTTTTCTGTGATGTTGTTAAAAATGAAGAAAATAACATAGGCTCAATCCTTTATTTTGGTTTACTGTAACTATGATAGCAGATTTTTGACATGGTTTTGGCGTTATGATTGAAGTTTTTTTGATTGAATGATATTCTAAAGACAATGAATTGATCATGGAGGTAAAAAAATGACGATAACCTTTGGGCAGATCGCTGGGTTGATCGCAGCTTTAGCATTTTTGATCTTGGTCGTGTTCATTTGCGCTGTTCTAAAACAATTAGTAACAACGGTCAAGGAGATGAACAGTAGTATCCAAGCTTTGACCAAAGATGCCTCAAGTATTGCAGGCAATGTGGATCAATTACTTGAAAAAACGAATGTTTTGATGGATGATATCAATCACAAATCGACTGAACTTGATCCGTTGTTTAGGACAGCGGCTGAATTAAGTGAAAGTGTCTCTGATCTTAATACTGCTAGCCGTTCAATGGCTGAAAAGATCACGCGTTCCACTGAAAATGCTGCTAAAGCAAGTCTTGCTTTACGCTTTGGAAAGATGGCAGCTGGTTTTTACCAACGTCATAAAGATAAACGAAAATAGGCTTACTTTAGCTAAGCAGTGATATTCGCAAAAAGATCGATGTAACTCGGATATCTAGTGTTTCAAATGGGGTTTTAAAATAAAGACCGACAGCAAAGTATTTTAAAGAAAGGAAGATCTATAAGCTTTTTGGGGTTCTTGTGAACTTAATTACATCTTATAGAGCGTGAGATATTATGGGTAAAAAATTATTATTTGGTTTAGGCGCCTTAGTAGCGGGAGCTGGAGTAGCTGCTGCAGTGACAAAAAAATTGACGAACGAACAAAAAGATAAGTTAGCAATGAAGTTAGATGAAGCTGTTTTGAACGGACGCGAGAAAGCTTTAAAATATAATCAATACATGCAAGATTATCTTGAGGATAAAGGGATCGACTCTTTGAAAGATAAAGTTGTATCTCGGGCAGATGAACTTAAAAATGACCAAGCAGTTAAAGAGGCCTTTGCCTCTTTAAAGCAAGCAACAGCTGATCTTAAAGAACGGTTAGAAGCGACAAAAGACAAATTTGAAGATCTTGCACAAGAAGATAGTGCTGATGACTGGAATGATGATATCGTGATCGATGGCCGTTCTGCTTTTGGAGAAGCTAAAGATCAACCTTATGAACGTCCAACTGAGACATTTTACCCACATAACAACTAGTTTTTTAGAATGATTTGATGGTAAAAAAGACCGATAGAGCTAAATGTTACGAACTCTATCGGTCTTTTTGTCAAAATGATCTATTTCACTGGTAAAACTAAAAGTTCTTTTGGTGTGTGGGTGAAAGCTTCACAACCATCTTCAGTGATATATACACAATCTTCGATCCGTACTCCAGCAACTTGTGGAATGTAGATCCCTGGTTCGATCGAGAAGCACATGCCTGGTTCTAAGACAAGTTCATTTCCTTCCATGATCGATGGAAATTCATGGTCGCTTTGACCGATCCCATGACCTAAACGATGGATGAAGTATTCGCCATAACCAGCTTTAGTAATAATATCCCGTGCGATCTTATCTAATTCTTGCGCAGTGATCCCTGGACGAGCGGCAGCCATAGCAGCAAGTTGTGCTTCAAGACAAACTTGATAGATCTCAGCTGATTTTTGATCAACTTCACCAAAAGCAACAGTCCGTGAAGCGTCAGACATATAGCCAGCATATTCGACTCCTAGATCAAATAAGCATAAGGCATTTGGTTTGATCAGATCTGCTTTAGGTGCACCGTGCGGATCGGCAGCATTGGCACCACTTTGAATGATCGTATCAAAGCTCATATGCATGATCCCGTTTTTCTTCATCTCATATTCGATCTCGGCCACGATGTCTTGTTCTGTACGTGAAGTTGAGAGTGCTTTAAAGCCAACTTCAAAAGCTACATCAGCCCATTTGCCAGCGACTTTGAGTTTTTCGATCTCGGCAGGCGTTTTGAAGAGCTTTTCATGCTCGATCAAACTGGAGATATCACCTGTAAAGGAAGCTTCTGGGAAATTGGTCTTTAACTTTTCATAGCGTTCGACTGTGAGAGCATTTTTTTCTAAAGCCCATTTTTTAGGAGCACTTGTCAAAGCAAGGATATGTTTTTTGATCAAAGCATAAGGGTCCTCATGATCAAGGTAGCCGTAAACAGGATAAGGCCATCCGGCTTTTTTAACAGCTTCGACTTCTAGAGCTGGGGCAAAGATAAAAGGATCTTTATCGGGGAAAATGAAAAGTGCCAAAGTCCGTTCGATCGGATCACTACCAAAACCAGTAAAATATTGGATATTGTGCCAATCGCTAACATAAGCGATATCGAATTTATTTTGTTCGAGCCAGTTTTGAACTGTCGTAAGATGTGACATAAGCATATTGCTATATAAAATGTGAACAAATAAGCAGGTGCATATTTGAAGAAAGGTCATATAGTTTTCCTTTCTTGTTGATTTATTTGCGGTCAAGTTGGGCTGAGCTGTTCTTAATACCACTTCACATTTTTGACTTCCTTATGGCTAAGAAGCAAGCAGCTTGGGCCAATGATCGTAAATCGTCTTTATTATATCATAGTTCAAACTAGAGCTTGTTTTTACGATAGCTATAATGAAAGAGAAATGAAAAAGATGTAGTTAAAATTCGTGAAACGCTTGCAATTAGTTAGAAACTTTGATAAATTAAAAAGCGTCGAATTGAAAACGATATTGAAAATAAAATTTATGAGAGGATAATATCATGGAAAAACAAACGATAACGATTTATGATGTGGCACGTGAAGCAAATGTTTCCATGGCGACTGTGTCTCGGGTCGTTAACGGAAATCCTAACGTTAAACCAGCAACACGTAAGAAAGTTTTAGAAGTGATCGATCGTTTGGATTACCGTCCAAACGCAGTTGCTCGTGGTTTAGCAAGCAAAAAGACAACGACCGTTGGGGTCATCATTCCAGACGTGACAAATGTTTACTTTTCTTCATTGGCACGCGGGATCGATGATGTTGCATCAATGTATAAATATAATATTATCTTGGCCAATTCTGATGGTAACGCGCAAAAAGAAGCTCAAGTATTGAATACTTTGTTGGCGAAACAAGTTGATGGGATCATTTTTATGGGCAATAACTTGACTGATGAATTACGTGCTCAATTTGCTCGAGCTAAGACACCGATCGTTTTAGCTGGTTCAGTTGATGCCAAAGAAGAAGTTGAGAGTGTTCATGTGGACTACGTGGCAGCTGTAGAAGAGGCGGTTTCTGATCTCTTGAATCACGGTAATAAACGTGTTGCCTTCATCTCAGGACCTTTACAAGATCCGATCAATGGTGAGTTCCGGCTCAAAGGTTATAAACAAGCTTTAGCAAAACATGGGATCGAATATGATCCAGAATTGATCTTTGAGACAGATTATAGTTACCGTTCAGGTGAAGTTTTATGGCCGGCCTTAGCGTCTGCTAAAGCCACAGCTGCTTATGTTGGGGATGATGAATTGGCTTGTGGCGTTTTGAATGGGGCTCAAGATGCTGGAGTTAGCGTACCACAAGAATTTGAGATCGTTACAAGTAATAATTCAAAATTGACTGAGATCGTTCGACCACAGCTTTCGTCGATCACGCAACCGTTATATGATATTGGAGCTGTTTCGATGCGTTTCTTGACAAAGATGATGAATAAAGAAGACATGTCCGAAGACAAGAAAACGATCGAACTTCCATATGGCTACATCAAGCGCGCTTCGACAAAATAAGGAAAGTAGACGGGTAAGTTTGACTTACTCGTTTTTTTGAAAAGAGGATCTATGCAAAAAAAGAAAGTGATTCAAAATTTATGTTTAGGCGGAAGTCTGTTATTGCTCGCGATCTTGTTTGTCAGTTCTTCGATGACCTATAAGCAACAAACTTCGGTCCCATTTTTAGAAAAATATTTGACAAGCCGTCCTTTGGAAACGTTTCTTTCACATATCTCGTTTGATTACGCTGGTAAAACGATCAGTATCCAAGCTGTTGGCTACTATAGATTTGTCGAATTTTTTATACGAAAAGCTGCTCATTTTGGAACTTATTTCTTACTAGCAGCATTTACTTATCTGGGACTTGTTGGACGTCTTAGTTCAAAAAAAGCGTTTATGAGTGCATTTATTTTAGCTGTGGCTTATGCAAGTTTTGATGAATTTCATCAGATGTTGACAGGCGGAAGAACGCCGTTAGTTCAGGATGTGCTCCTAGACTCTTGTGGGGCTTTATGTGGGATCTTAGTCATCAAAGCGATACTTGCGTATTATCAAAGACGGAAAAACGCAATGCGTGCGCTTGCAGATAAAAAGTAATTTTGATAAAATAGACACGGCTATATTGCTAAATTTTACTTTTCGGAAAGAGGTATTTAGAAATGTCAGGACATTCAAAATGGCATAACATCCAAGGGCGTAAAAATGCCCAAGATGCAAAACGTGGAAAAATTTTCCAAAAAATCTCACGAGACCTATATATGGCTGCAAAGAGTGGCGGTCCTGACCCAGACGCCAACCCACAATTGCGCCTTGTAATGGAAAAAGCTCGTGCTGCTAATATGCCAAAAGACAACATCAAACGTGCTCTTGATAAGGCTACTGGTGCAAATGGTGCTAACTATGAAGAAATCACCTATGAAGGTTATGGTCCTGCAGGGGTAGCGATCTTAGTGCATGCTTTGACAGATAACCGTAACCGAACAGCGTCAGCCGTACGTACAGATTTCAACCGAAATGGTGGGAACTTAGGTGAGACAGGCTCAGTTAGTTTTATGTTCGATCGCAAAGGTTACATTGCGATCGTACGTGAAGGTCTAGATGTTGATGAAGATCAAATGTTTGAAGATGTGATCGAAGCTGGTGCTGAAGATCTCCAAACTTCAGAAGAAGTTTTTGAAATCTATACAGAGCCAAAGATCTTTGAAGATGTAAGAGATGCATTGCAAGCTAAATATGATCTTGATTCAGCTGAGATCACAATGGTACCACAAAATACAGTACCAGTGCCAGAAGATAAAGTTGAACAACTTCAACGTTTGATCGATCGTTTAGAAGATGAAGATGATGTTTCTGAAGTCTTTACATCTGCTGAATTTCCCGATGAAGATTAAATAGATCAAAAAGGCCACATTTTAGTGTGGTCTTTTTTTGTGCAATTAAAGTAGTAATATTTTATCTAAACAGATATATTTCCTCGTTAACTTTTGCTTAAGCCTTTGTTGTCTAAGAGGGGGCAGATATATTATAATGTTTACAGACAAAAGTACGGAGGATCAATAATGGTAAATAGAGTAACAGTTCTAGGGAGCCTAAATGTCGATCATATTATGCAGATCAAACGTCTACCATTACCAGGTGAAACGATGACGATGACTGATAAGCAGATCGCAGGTGGGGGTAAAGGATCTAACCAAGCGATCGCAGCTGCTCGTTCTGGTGCAAGAACAGCTTTTATCGGGAAAATAGGAGCTGATGAGCAAGGAAAGCTGATGCGTACTTATTTAGAAGATGCAAAGATCGATACAAGTAGTGTCACTTTGGCCGATGCTGAGACAGGACAAGCCTTTATTTTATTACAAGAAAATGGTGAGAATAGTATTTTAGTCTTGGGGGGAGCCAATCAAGCTTTGACTGCAACAGATATCGAAGCTGCTAAACCAAAGATCAAAGACTCTGATTTTTTGATCACACAATTTGAAACACCGATCGAGCAGGCGATCAAAGCCTTTGCTTATGCTAAAGAAAATGGTGTTGTGACGATCTTGAATCCAGCCCCAGCTAAACGGGTCCCAAAAGAACTTTTGGAAAATGTTGATCTGATCGTGTTAAATGAAACTGAAACTGAGATCTTGACAGGCATCAAAGTAGTGGAAGAAGATACATGGCGTGCAGCCGCTGAGAAATTAGCTAAATTAGGGGTCCAAAATACGATCATCACGCTTGGAAGTAAAGGGGCCTATTATAAGACGAGTGAGGCTGAAGGGTTTATTAAAGCTTTCAAAGTTACAGCTGTTGATACAACAGCTGCTGGCGATACTTTCTTAGGTGCGTTGAGTTCACAATTAGATCGAGATCTGACTAATATTGCTGAAGCGATCGTTTTTGCTAGTATGGCCTCTGCCTTAGCAGTTCAAAAGATCGGTGCTATCCCATCGATCCCAAGACTTGAAACAGTTAACGAAGCACTTGGTTCTGCAACAGATTACTAAAAATACTTGATAATTCCGGCTAAAATGATAACTATTTTAGACGGAATTTTTTTGTTCAAAAAAATCTGCCTTTTTGCGTATTTATAAAGTGAAGGGAGGAAAAGAAGATGCGACTGGCAGATGAATTATTGCAACAAGCGTTTGCTAAACGGGCTGGAGATATTTTGCTCTTGCCAGGGGGAAAAGATTACATTGTCAAGTTTTTTTGTCAAGGCACCTATCAAATGATCACTAAGTTAAAAAAAGCTAGTGCACAGCAGATGATCGCGTATTTCAAATTTCAAGCAAATATGATGTTAAGTGAACAACGTCGCCCGCAGCTTGGTGCATTGACAGTGACTTTGGCGGGGAATGAGATTTTTTTACGTTTATCAACAGTCGGTGATTTTTTAGGAAGAGAGTCACTAGTGATCCGTTTGATCTACCCACTAGAGCGTGCAACTAAAAACTTTCTTGATCTGAAACAATGGTCACGGTTAGAGAATGTCTGTCAAAAAAAGGGGTTGGTCCTCTTAGCAGGACCGATGGGATCAGGTAAGACAACGACAATGTACCAACTAGCTAAAAAACTAACTGATCAACAAGTAATGTGCATTGAAGATCCAGTTGAGATCAAAGACGATTCTTTTTTGCAACTTGAAGTAAATGAGCCTGCACAGATGAGTTATGAAATACTGTTAAAGGCAGCCTTAAGACATCATCCCGACATCTTCATCATCGGCGAGATCCGTGATACACAAACGGCACATATTGCCTTGACGGCAGCTTTGAGTGGTCATTTAGTTTTAAGCACGGTCCATGCAATGAGTGCTACAGGGATCTTGACTCGTTTAGAAGATCTAGGGTTGGCGAAAAAAGATGTTTTACAAGTGACGCAATGCTTTAGTTATCAACGACTTTTACCCCTCAAAGATGGCACGCAAGCTGTTTTGTTTGATTTAATATTTAAACAAGAATTTAAAACAGTCTTTCGGAGTGAAATGACGATGACAAAAGAATGGAGGGATGAACTTGAACGATCGGTTGCAGAAGGTAAGATCACTAAAAGAACGAAACAAGCTTTTCTTGAAGGATAACAAGCGCTGGCCACTAAAACAACAAGCCGAATTTCTGAGCACTTTGGCTGAATTATTAGCTGCAGGTTTTTCTTTAAAACGTTCGTTAGATCAACTAAGAGTTTTCTTTAAACATCGAGGTGCTGAGCAAGTTATGGATAAATTAGCTGCAGGTAGCTCTTTTAGTGTGGCTATGAAGGAGTATTTGACGCCTAGCTTATATTGTCAATTAGTGATCGCAGAAAAACATGGTCAATTAGAAAAAAGCGTTACTCAGTTAGGGCGTTATTTGAATCTTCGGATCGCGCAACAAGAAAAGCTTCGAGCTGTTTTGCTCTATCCGTTCTTACTGTTAAGTCTTTTGCTTTTCTTATTACTTGGGATCAAAATGTGGCTAGTTCCAGAGATGCTACAATTTGCCCCTGATAAAGCAACTGGGCTGGTCAAGCTAGGATTTAAAAGTAGCAGATTTATTTTAGGTGGTGGGGTTCTTATTTTTAGTGGTTACCTTTTAAAGACGCTATATTGGCTCAAACACTGTGCGGTCTTGGATCGCCACAGCTGGTATAGTTGCTTACCGCTCGTAGGAAAACTTTATCGTCAATATTGTAGTTATTATATGACATTTAACTTAGGTCTCTTGATCGAAAGTGGGCTTGAATTTCAGCAGATCTGTCAGTTGTTGCAAACATTTGATAAAAAAACTTTATTACATCAATTAGGCAAACTCTTAGCTAGAGAGGTATCACATGGAAATAATTTTGATGACCTTATCTCACAGTATCCATTTATTCCAAATGAGCTGAGTGCTTTTTTTAAAAAAGGAAAAACAAAAGCAGAGTTGGGGACAGATCTGATGACTTATGCACAATTAGCTTATAAACGTTTGCTTTATTTGACAGATAAGATGATCGCTTGGGTCCAACCCATATTTTTTATCGTGATCGCGATGATCATAGTTGGGACCTATTTAGCCTTGTTACTTCCAATGTATTCTAGTTTAGAAACACTGGGCGCTTATTGATAAAAGAAGGATCAAACATGGAGAAGAAAAAGGTTGAAGCATTTACTTTATTAGAGATGTCAGTTGTCTTATTCATTATTAGTTTGTTGATCTTGATCATCATCCCCAACATTACTAAACAGCGGACAAATGCTGAAAATGTCAATACACAAGCATTGCAAGCAGAGTTAAATACGCAAGCGCAGTTGTATGCTGATGAAAAAGATGTGGCTTTGAATAGCATTGCTCCTGAGCAACTTGAAAAAGAGGGCTATTTGACGGCACGACAAGTAAAAGAAGTTGAAAAGCACCATTTGAAGATCGGAAAGCAGGAATAGTAATGCAACTCAAAGGATTTACCCTCTTAGAAACAAGTCTTGTTTTATTGATCAGTTGTTTTTTATTTTGGCTAGGGTTTACATTGGATCAGCAGACTGTCGAAGCTTTACGTGAGGAAGATTTTTTTCGAGAGTTACGTGCTGAATGGGCGGGACAATTTTATCGAGCTATCCAAAAAAATTATCCAGTCAATGTCATTTTTTTAGAAGACCATGTTTCTTTTTTTCAAGGTGATAAACCAGAGAAAGTCATCAAATATCCCAGAACTTTAAAACATGTAGGTCCTCCCAGACAATATTTATTAAGTGGTACTTTAGCCGTACATCCACAAACAGAAATATTTCGATCTACTTTAGGTAAAAACTATTCGCTAAGATTCCAGCTGGGGTACGGAGGACAATATCGGATCGTTGAAAAGAAACATGCTTGACTGTTACTGAAAATGTGATCGAATATAGTATGTATGCGTAAGAAAGATAAAATGTGAAGCGAATATATAAATTCAGTGCAGTCAATGTGATTTATGAGAACATAGCTGTTGATGGTAGTAAAAATCAAGAGAGGAGGAGCTATATTTCTTTCCAAATAATATGATCATCCGATGGAAAAGATCATGTTTGTTCACATTTTATATAGCCAGAAAATTATAAGTGAGAGCATTCTTATTGGCGGATGCGTGTAGTGGGATGTTTGTTTTAGTGATTGTGTCCGGAATGTTTTGTGTGACGCAGTTACGTTTACAAAAGGCTGAACACCAAGCGCAACAAGCATTAGTTTTAGAGCAAAAACTTTTGTATGAAAGTGGGCGCTTAGCTCAAAAGTTAAGCCAAAAAGATCAAAAAAGAAAGGTCGAATTAGTTGTTGAAATGCATCAGCAAAAGAGTTCATTTAAGTATCTACCTAAAAACTAAAGCTTTTACTTTGAGTGAAGCAGTTGTGGCGCTATTCATATGTGCGTTAGGTTTTTATTGGTTGCTAGATCTAAGTAACGTTTTACACCAAGAAAGACATGCTGATGAGAGAGACGATCGTTTTGAGTGGGAACGGTTAGTCAGTTATTTGAACTCAGAGAAAGCTCGTTTTGTGATCGATCGGGTAGGAGAACATGATTTTATATATAGTGAATTGAGTCAAAAACATTATGAATTGCACCAAAAAGATGAACGACTTATTATGAGTACGGTCGAAGGTGGCGGTTATATGCCATTGTTGTATGGAGTGACAGCTTTTTCTTATCAGATCGACAAAAATACGCTGATATTACACGTTAAGATCCATCAAGTTCATTATGAAACAAAGATTTTTTTAAAACGAAATCTATCGAGCTGAGAGGTGGGAAATGCGGAAAAAGACATTGACGGGGACGTTTTTAAGTACCGCGCTTCTTTTCTTATTAGGGGTAAGTATATTATTTTACACGCAATTAAGACTTTACGAACAGCATGTTAGTTTATATCAAGCTCAAAAGCACTATTATACAGCTAAAGCTTTGGATAAAGTAGCTCAAGGGATGCAGATCAGTGAAGCGCAGACATTATTTTTTGATCGGGGAACTGTGACAAGATATAAAGATCATGATCTAGTTGAATTGAAGACTGGACAAAGTTATATGATGTGGTTTGCAGACGAATGAAAGCCTGAACTTAACAAAAGTCTTTTAGATGTGTTAGAATGTTTTAGCGTAAAACTGAATATTCATAACTAGTTCTACCAAAAATAGAGAAGAGATAATTTTGTTAGGGTGTGGAAAATGGCTTTAGAAAATATTGAAAAAGAATTTCAAGTGATGAATGAAACGATCACTTTGTTACAAGCTGATCTTTCCTGTTCAGCATTAGATGCGTTGATCGAATCTTTCGATAATCTTTTAGCAGGAGGGAAGATCCAGATCGAAGATGGACTTCCGACCGAGAAAACGGTAGCTAAGTTAAAAGAACTTTACCAAAAGATCGATTTAAGTAAGCTTTCAAGTGAAGAAAAAAGAGCATTGTTCCAATTAACGCTCTTACAAGCATATAAGAAAGAAAAAATTCAAGCAAATCATCAAATGACCCCTGATACGATCGGTTTTATTATTGCTTATTTGATCGAAAAATTAGTTAAAGATCAAAAAAACAAAAGTTTATTAGATCTTACTGTTGGTACAGGTAATTTGCTTTTAGCTGTGACGAGTACGTTGGCTAAAAGTGGTTTTGAAAATTTGAAAGTTTATGGGATCGATAATGATGATACGATGTTATCTTTGGCTAGTATTGCTACCCAATTAGTGGGTGAAGATGTTACTTTATATCATCAAGATGCGTTAGCACCCTTAGAGGTCCCTAAAGTAGATATCGTGATCGGGGATCTACCGATCGGCTATTATCCATTAGATGAGCGGGTCAAAAGTTTCAAATCGGCTTTTGATGAAGGGCATTCATACGTGCACCATCTATTGATCGAGCAAGCTTTGTTGAATTTAAATGATGGTGGTTGGGGGATCTTTACAGTTCCAAGCCAATTATTTGATGTACCTGAAGCTAAAAAGCTACTAGGTGTCATTCAAGCTGAAGGATATCTTCAAGGCTTTCTAAACTTACCTGAAAAATTGTTTATCAATAAAAAATCGCAGAAAGCTCTTTTGTTGATCCAAAAGAAAGGTTCAAAGTCTAAGCAAGCTAAACCGATCTTATTAGGTGAGTTTCCGTTGTTGAAAAATCGACCTGAATTTTTGAAATTTATGGGTGAGATCGAAGCTTGGCAACAAGCGAATTTTAAATAGTGACGCTTGAGTGTAGTTTGATTTCTAATTTAAATATAGAGCTAGGAAAAACTTTCCTAAAAGCGCTAGAAAGTATCGCCTTTAAAAGGCATGCTCTGTAGCGCTTTTTTTATGCAATAATATGCTAAAGTTTAAGGTTAGAGGCTGACAGTTCAGTAAATTTATGAGACTAACATTTAAATGGAGCGATATTGCAACAGATCTAACTGTGTTCACTTATCTGCTACATAATCCATAATTTGGTGGCTCAGGTTCATTTTTAGATGAATAAAATTCAACTAAAAATGAAATAGTTGAATTTTACTTGATAATAAATTTAAGCTAAACTAATTGTATGAAATATTAAAAGGGAGATTTTTATGGAAAATGAAGAACAATATGCACGTGGTTTAAAAAGTCGCCATGTGCAACTGATCGCATTAGGTGGGACGATCGGAACGGGACTTTTCCTTGGTTCAGGGAAATCGATCCAATTAGCTGGACCGTCGATCGTGTTAGCGTATTTGATCACAGGGCTCATTTGTTTTTTGTTGATGCGGGCCATGGGAGAATTATTATTATCTGATCTGAAAACACATTCGTTTATTGATTTTATTGCGCGATATTTAGGAAAAGATGTGGGTTTTGTCACTGGCTGGACTTATTGGATCTGTTGGATCACGATCGCTATGGCTGACGTAACAGCAAGTGGGATGTATATTCATTATTGGTTCCCTAATATTCCAGAATGGATCCCAGGATTTGTGATCCTTGCGATCTTACTTGGGTTGAATTTGATCACCGTTGCTCTATTTGGTGAGACAGAGTTTTGGTTTGCGCTGATCAAAGTTATTGCGATCATTGCTTTGATCGGCATTGGGATCGTTTTAGTTGCTATCGGTTATAAAACATCTAGTGGACAAGCTTCAGTTCAAAATTTAGTTGATTATGGTGGGCTCTTTCCAAGAGGTTTCGGTGGTTTCTTAATGTCATTTCAAATGGTCACTTTTGGGTTTATTGGGATCGAAATGATTGGAGTAACTGCTTCAGAAACGCAAGATCCTAAGACTGTTATCCCAAAAGCGATCAATGAGATCCCTTTAAGGATCATTATTTTTTATGTAGGGTCTTTGTTAGCTTTAATGTGCATTTATCCTTGGAAAGCGATCACCCCCTCGCAAAGTCCGTTTGTCCAAGTCTTTGAAAATATTGGGATCCCAGCAGCTGCGGGGATCATCAATTTTGTTGTTTTAACGGCGGCTGCTTCTGCCTGCAACAGTTCGATCTTTAATACAGGACGGATGGTTTTTTCATTGACCTATAAGGAAAAAGGACGTTTTGCTAAAAAAATGAGTCAACTTTCAAAGCATCAAGTGCCAGCAAATGCGATCAAGTTTTCTACGGCGATCATTGCTTTGACAGTTGTAGCTAATTTGGTGATCCCTAATGCCGCGCTCTTTACTTTCATTTCAAGTGTTGCCACGACGTGCTTTTTATTTATCTGGGGTGCGATCGTTTTAGCACATTTAAAATATAGAAAAGAGTTAAAAGCAAAACACCTTAAAAATGAAGTGACTTTTAAAATGCCTTTATATCCATTGTCTGATTATTTAGTTTTGGCATTTTTGATCTTTGTTTGTGTGATCATGTGCTTTGCAAAAGAAACTTTGATGGCATTATTAGCCGCTATCATCTGGTTTATCATCCTCTTTACAGTTAATCGCTTCCGCAAAAAGCGACAAAAACTAATGAATGATTAATTGCTTAAAAAAGAGATCTGAGCGGTCTCTTTTTTTGTTACCTTTAAGTCAAATATCAGCTATACTAATAAGAGTGAGGAATGAGAGAAAGGAGGGGCTATGCAATAATTTTGTATAGTGATCAGGAGTGAATAGTGAAAAAAAAGAACGTCGCGAAGCACAATTAGCCAAAAAAGCTGAGACGATCCGAGCATTTGCAAGTGAGATCATAGTTCAAAGTCCGACCCAGATCTTGATCGATGGTCATCCATATGTTTTAGAAAAAAATTACCGCAATGGGTTTGAAGTTGAAAAGTTAAAAGAACGTTTTAGTCAGATCTTGACTAAATATGATTATATTGTCGGCGATTGGGGCTATGATCAATTAAGATTACGCGGTTTTTATGCGACTGAAAGTACAAAAGGAACACCCGCTCAAAGGATCGAACGCTTACAAGATTATTTATATGAATATTGTAATTTTGGTTGTGCCTATTTTGTTTTGAAAAATTTAGATGTCCAAACACCAGTTACACCTAATAAAGCTAAAAATTCTAAACCGACGCGTAAACGTCGAAAAAATAAAAAATCAAAAATACAAAAGGCATATACGTCACAAAAAATTTTTGAACCGCAGAAAAAACAACGTGATACAAGCAAAAAATATATTGCCGATCAAGTAAAAACGAAGAAGCGTCGTTTTACGATCAGGCAAAAGCAAAATAAGGGGTAGTTTATTTATGAAAAAGTATGCTGGCTATATGATCGATCTAGATGGAACGATCTATCGGGGAAAGGAAAAGATCCCGGCGGCTAAAGATTTTATTGAACGTTTGCAAGCTAAAGAGATCCCATTTTTATTTGTGACTAACAATAGTACGCAGACGCCAGAAAAAGTAGTTGCTAATTTAGCCAAAAATTTTGATATTCATGTGACAGTCGATAATATCTATACGTCAGCTTTGGCAACGGCGGATTACTTACATGATCTGACTGCTAAGAAACAGACGGTTTATGTGATCGGTGAACTTGGCTTGAAGCAAGCATTATTAGCTAAAGGTTTTACTTTTGAGGAAGTGACTCCAGATTATGTCGTAGTTGGTCTAGATTATGATGTAACTTACCATAAATTTGAATTAGCGACACTTGCGATCAAACGTGGAGCGAAGTTTATCGGGACTAATGCAGATACCAATTTACCAAATGAACGTGGGCTTGTGCCTGGGGCAGGTTCGGTGATCGCATTGGTAGAGTGTGCTACGCAAATGAAAGCCAAGTATATTGGTAAACCAGAAGCGATCATCATGGATAAGGCATTGCAAAAAATGGGTCTGACTAAAGAACAAGTTGCGATGGTCGGTGATAACTATATGACAGATATCCAAGCTGGGATAAATTGTGGGATCGATACGATCCTTGTATATACAGGTGTCTCAACTAAAGAGCAAGTAGCCACAAAAGAGATCAAACCGACATACGAGTTAGATTCTCTTGCTGAGATCGAGATCTAATGGTAAAAGTTCGAGCGACTGAATTTTTTTACCAGACGATGACGTTACTTTGGATCATCACCTTTTGTATTGCCTTCACGATCAATTTTCGTCCATTGTACTGGTGGTTTGTTGAACATGAACAGTTGGCTTCATTGCTTGATTTATCGTCTGTCACTTTAAAACAGATGTATCAGACGTTATTAGCATATTTAAATTATCCTTGGATCTCAAAACTGACTTTGGATATTTCGATCTCTTATGATGCGATGCGACATTTTGAGGATGTAAAACGCCTTTTCTTAATAAATTATAGTTTGTTGTTTATAACAACAGTTCCAACTTGGTATTATTTGACAAATTTGATCAAGCAAAAAAAGGTTTGGATCTTACGGCAAAAGATCGTTTTATGTCTTTATGTCTTAAGTATTATTTTAGTTTGTCTAGTTTTAGACTTTGAACGTTTTTTTGTCTTTTTTCACAAGCTCTTATTTACCGAGCAAAATTGGATCTTTGATCCCCAGATCGATCCGATCATCTTAGTCTTGCCAAGTGATTTTTTCTTAGCTTGCTTTGTTCTATTTATCGTCCTTTTTGTAGGGATACTACTTTTTTTCCTCTATCTTGGGAAAAAACAGTTAAAACAGCTTTCATAAAAAAGTAGCTCGAAAAACTAAAATTAGTTTTCAAGCTACTTTTTTTGAGTTATAGAACAGTACCAAACTGTCTATGATTTTTATTTATTTTTAGAAAATTTTGAATGAAGAGCCCCTACGATCGCGGGAATGAGAGAAACACAAATGATCCCGATAATGATCAGAGAGAAATGTTCTTTGACAACAGGGAAGTTTCCAAAGAAATATCCACCACCACAGCATAAGATGACCCAAGCTGTAGCCCCTAAAATACAGTAGCGAATAAAAATGTTGTATTTACCACCACTACCGCCGTAAACAAACGGAGACATCGTCCGAATGATCGGCATAAATCGTGCTAGGGAGATCGCGATCCCACCATGTTTTTCGAAAAAGGCCTCAGTTCGTTTGAGGTCGCTTTCTTTGATAAAACGACCAAAAAAAGCATGTCTGGTCAAACGCTGACCGATTTTTTGCCCGATAAAAAAGTTTAGCGAATCGCCGGCGACAGCAGCAAACCAAAAGAGAAAGACAAAGACCCAAACATTTAAGTGATATTCAGGATTTGCGGCCATCGCACAAGCGGCAAAAAGCAAAGAATCGCCAGGTAAGAAAGGCATGATGACTGCACCAGTTTCGATAAAGATGATCGCAAATAAGATCAAGTAAGTCCAGTTACCAAAAGTATTGACGATCTCAACTAGATGGGCATCGATGTGTAAAATAAAATCAATTAAAAACGACATATGCAACTATAATGTTTTTTGTGGGAAGTGAAAGTCCAAAAACATTATTCCTTTCGTGTTTTAACGCTTGATCGTTGAGGAGCCCACGATTTGACTTTCGCACCTCTATACAATAATATACTACAAATTATGAGGAAACGCTCTAAGGTTTATCACTTTCAGCTTTGAATTTTTTGATCAATTGTGTGCTATGGGCAGGCTGGCGTTTTTCAGGATAGATCGCTAAGAGTGCATTGTTAACTGCACTAGGTGCTTCTCCAAATCCAGTTGCGATTAAATTGATCTTTCCTGGGTGATAGGCGATATCGCCGATCGCATAAACTTGTGCAAGCGATGTTTCATGTTGATCGTTGACTTGGATCTCACGTTGGTGTAAAGCAAGATCCCAAGAATTGATCAGTTTAGGATCAGAAGTGAAACCATAATTTACAAGCAAGTGATCGACATAAATTTCTTTTTGTGGAGCTGTTTTACTTTTTAGTTGCATTTTTAATTTATTATCGACTTGTGAAAGATCAGCGATCAAGTAAGGTGTTTGAAAATTAGTCTTAGTTTGCTTAAGCGCTTCTAAATTAGCTTCAAGTGCTCGGAATTTATCGCGTCGATGGATAAGGTGGAGCGAGCGGACGCTAGGAACCAATTCAAGGGCCCAATCGATCGCGGAATCCCCTCCGCCTGCGATCGCGATGTCTTGTCCCTGAAAAATACTAGGATCTTTGATGAAATAATGTAAATTTCTTCCTTCAAAAGAAGTAGCATTTTCTAATGTGAGTTTGCGTGGTTCAAAAGCTCCAGCACCGGTAGCGATAATGATCGTTTTAGAGTATGTTATACGTTTGGAAGTTGTGATCTTAAATCCAGCCGAAGTTTTAACAAAACTTTGAACTGTCTCACCTAAAAAAATATCTGGGGCAAAAGTCTCTAACTGTTGTTTTAAATTAGAGATGAGCTCTTCGCCCGTTATAGCTGGATAACCAGGGATGTCATAAATTTTTTTAGCTGGAAAAAGTGTAGCGACTTGACCGCCTAATTGATCTAAACTTTCGATGATCTGGGTCTTAGCAAGACGCATGCGGGCATATGTTGCGGCAAACATGCCGACTGGACCTCCGCCGATGATCGTAATGTCATAGTATTCTGGTTGTGTCATAGCTTTATCCTTTCATAAGGTCATTACTTCTAAAAATAAAGACCATACATATTTAAGAGATACGTGATCCATTCTTAATGATAGCTAACTAAAAAAAATGTGGCAATACTCTTTAGGTATTTTCAAAAGATAGGTAGGACTTATCTAAGAACAAAACTAGCCAATTTAAAAACATTATAGTAAGATACGTTATGATGTCATATCTATAAGAAAGAAATGTCTAAAGTAGATAATATAATATCTAACTAAAAAAAGAGAAGGAGCAAGGTAAACTTTCTTGATCTTTGTTTGCTATATGGAAGACCTTTAGACTTTACCTATATAACATGAAATATATACAAACAGAACCGCAAAAGTTAAAAGCAGATGCTGCGATCAAAACTAATTTAGGGACGATCAAAGTTGCGCTATTTCCACAATATGCTCCCAAAGCAGTCGAAAATTTCGTTTCTTTAGCTAAGAAAGGTTATTACGATGGGGTCATTTTTCATCGTGTGATCGCAGATTTTATGATCCAAACGGGTGACCCAACT
The DNA here is from genome assembly GCF_029889745.1 of Ligilactobacillus faecis. Taxonomy (NCBI): domain Bacteria; kingdom Bacillati; phylum Bacillota; class Bacilli; order Lactobacillales; family Lactobacillaceae; genus Ligilactobacillus; species Ligilactobacillus faecis. The sequence goes on along the minus strand of NZ_CP123639.1, from coordinate 135,452 downwards.
GGTACAGGGATGGGCGGTAAAAGTATTTATGGAAAAGAATTTGAGGATGAGTTCTCGCAAGAATTATTTAATGTGCGCGGGGCGCTTTCTATGGCGAATGCAGGTCCTAATACAAATGGAAGCCAGTTCTTTATCGTACAAAATAAAAAGTTGGCACAAGATATGTTAGAACAAGTTAAACAGGTCTATCCTGAAGAAGTGGTCGTAACATATGAAAATGGTGGTACGCCTTGGTTGGATGGGCGCCATACAGTATTTGGACAAGTTGTCTCTGGGATGGATGTAGTAGATAAGATCGCCATGGTCAAGACTGGTTGGGGAGATAAACCTAAAAAAGATGTCGTGATCGAAACGATCGAGATCATATAAGGATATGGGATAGATTATGGAAATAGATTATCGGATCGGGATGGTACTTGAAGGGCGAGTGACAGGTATCCAGCCATATGGTGCATTTGTTGCCTTAGATGAAGAGACTCAAGGCTTGATCCATATTTCAGAGTGTCATCATGGCTTTGTTGAAGATATCCAGAAGTATTTAGAAGTCGGGCAAAAGATCAAGGTAATGATCATTGATATTGATGAATATACTAAAAAGATCTCTCTTTCTGTCAGGTGCTTGGAAAAGCCGTTTGATTTTTCTAAACCTAAATACACTCGTTATCAACATAAAAAATATTGGACAAGCCGCCATGTATATGAGGGATTTACGCCGATCAAACAGCGGTTAGATCATTGGGTCGATGAGGCTTTGGCTGATATTTCAAAAGGTAAATAAGATCAAAAAGTAGAAATTTTTTAATTTCTACTTTTTTTGAAAAAAATTATTGACGATAGTTATAAAAGCTTGTTATACTATAAAAGTTGCTGATGCAGAGCAGTTATCAAAAATATAATTAAAAAAGATGTTGACATTGAGTTTGATCACATGATATTATATTTAAGCTGACTTGTTACAGCATAACAAATAAATTATTTTCTTATTGACAAGAGTTAATGCTTTTGATAAGATAAATAAGTCGTCTGAAAAAACTTCTTAAAAATATTTTAAAAAGTTTTTGACAGATAATTGATGATATGATATAATGATTATGTTGATTGTATCTATCAAGTAGATCTTTGAAAACTGAACAAAGTTTCGATAAGCAAATGTGCAGGGTCTCTTATCTAAGCGATAAGAGCAAATAAACATTTTGCGAAGTCAATTCGCTAGTAAAAATAAAGAGTCACAAACTTTAAATTGAGAGTTTGATCCTGGCTCAGGATGAACGCTGGCGGCGTGCCTAATACATGCAAGTCGAACGAAACTTCTTTATCACCGAGTGCTTGCACTCACCGATAAAGAGTTGAGTGGCGAACGGGTGAGTAACACGTGGGCAACCTGCCCGAAAGAGGGGGATAACACTTGGAAACAGGTGCTAATACCGCATAACCATGAACACCGCATGGTGTTTATGTGAAAGGTGGTTTCGGCTACCGCTTTCGGATGGGCCCGCGGCGCATTAGCTAGTTGGTGGGGTAAAGGCTTACCAAGGCAATGATGCGTAGCCGAACTGAGAGGTTGATCGGCCACATTGGGACTGAGACACGGCCCAAACTCCTACGGGAGGCAGCAGTAGGGAATCTTCCACAATGGGCGAAAGCCTGATGGAGCAACGCCGCGTGGGTGAAGAAGGTCTTCGGATCGTAAAACCCTGTTGTCAGAGAAGAAAGTGCATGAGAGTAACTGTTCATGTTTCGACGGTATCTGACCAGAAAGCCACGGCTAACTACGTGCCAGCAGCCGCGGTAATACGTAGGTGGCAAGCGTTATCCGGATTTATTGGGCGTAAAGGGAACGCAGGCGGTCTTTTAAGTCTGATGTGAAAGCCTTCGGCTTAACCGGAGTAGTGCATTGGAAACTGGGAGACTTGAGTGCAGAAGAGGAGAGTGGAACTCCATGTGTAGCGGTGAAATGCGTAGATATATGGAAGAACACCAGTGGCGAAAGCGGCTCTCTGGTCTGTAACTGACGCTGAGGTTCGAAAGCGTGGGTAGCAAACAGGATTAGATACCCTGGTAGTCCACGCCGTAAACGATGAATGCTAAGTGTTGGAGGGTTTCCGCCCTTCAGTGCTGCAGTTAACACAATAAGCATTCCGCCTGGGGAGTACGACCGCAAGGTTGAAACTCAAAGGAATTGACGGGGGCCCGCACAAGCGGTGGAGCATGTGGTTTAATTCGAAGCAACGCGAAGAACCTTACCAGGTCTTGACATCTTCTGACAATCCTAGAGATAGGACTTTTTCTTCGGAAACAGAATGACAGGTGGTGCATGGTTGTCGTCAGCTCGTGTCGTGAGATGTTGGGTTAAGTCCCGCAACGAGCGCAACCCTTGTTGTTAGTTGCCAGCATTTAGTTGGGCACTCTAGCAAGACTGCCGGTGACAAACCGGAGGAAGGTGGGGATGACGTCAAATCATCATGCCCCTTATGACCTGGGCTACACACGTGCTACAATGGACGGTACAACGAGTCGCAAGACCGCGAGGTTTAGCAAATCTCTTAAAGCCGTTCTCAGTTCGGATTGTAGGCTGCAACTCGCCTACATGAAGTCGGAATCGCTAGTAATCGCGGATCAGCATGCCGCGGTGAATACGTTCCCGGGCCTTGTACACACCGCCCGTCACACCATGAGAGTTTGTAACACCCAAAGCCGGTGGGGTAACCTTTTGGAGCCAGCCGTCTAAGGTGGGACAGATGATTGGGGTGAAGTCGTAACAAGGTAGCCGTAGGAGAACCTGCGGCTGGATCACCTCCTTTCTAAGGATATTACGGAAACCTGCACTTTATCTGAAACTTTGTTTAGTTTTGAGAGGTCTACTCTCAAACTTGTTCTTTGAAAACTAGATAATATCTTTTATTTCTTTGTTAATTAAAATAACCGAGAACACCGCGTTTTAAAGAGTTTAAAACAAATTAGTTTGTATCGCTAAACTCATAACCATTATCGTAAGATAATTTAGGTTAAGTTATTAAGGGCGCATGGTGGATGCCTTGGCACTAGGAGCCGATGAAGGACGTGACTAACTGCGATATGCTTCGGGGAGTTGTAAGTAAACTGTGATCCGGAGATCTCCGAATGGGGAAACCCAATAGGTTTTATCGCCTATTATCGCTGAGTGAATACATAGCTCAGTTGAAGGTAGACGCGGGGAACTGAAACATCTAAGTACCCGCAGGAAGAGAAAGAAAATTCGATTCCCTGAGTAGCGGCGAGCGAAAAGGGAACAGCCCAAACCAAGAAGCTTGCTTCTTGGGGTTGTAGGACTGAACATTTGAGTTACCAAGAAACGAAGTAGTTGAATGATCTGGGAAGATCAGCCAGAGAAGGTGATAGCCCTGTAAGCGAAACTTCGTTTCCTCAGTTCAGGATCCTGAGTACGGCGGAACACGTGAAACTCCGTCGGAATCCGGGAGGACCATCTCCCAAGGCTAAATACTCCCTAGTGACCGATAGTGAACCAGTACCGTGAGGGAAAGGTGAAAAGCACCCCGGGAGGGGAGTGAAATAGTTCCTGAAACCATGTGCCTACAAGTAGTCAGAGCCCGTTAATGGGTGATGGCGTGCCTTTTGTAGAATGAACCGGCGAGTTACGTTAGCGTGCGAGGTTAAGGCGAAAAGGCCGGAGCCGTAGCGAAAGCGAGTCTGAATAGGGCGTTTGAGTACGTTGACGTAGACCCGAAACCAGGTGACCTACCCATGTCCAGGTTGAAGGTGCGGTAAGACGCACTGGAGGACCGAACCCGTGTATGTTGAAAAATGCTGGGATGAGGTGTGGGTAGAGGTGAAATTCCAAACGAACTTGGAGATAGCTGGTTCTCTCCGAAATAGCTTTAGGGCTAGCCTCGGAGTTAAGGATCGTGGAGGTAGAGCACTGTTTGGACTAGGGGCCCGTCTTGGGTTACTGAATTCAGATAAACTCCGAATGCCACAGATCTATATCCGGGAGTCAGACTGCGAGTGATAAGATCCGTAGTCGAAAGGGAAACAGCCCAGACCACCGATTAAGGTCCCTAAATATGTGTTAAGTGGAAAAGGATGTGGAATTGCACAGACAACTAGGATGTTGGCTTAGAAGCAGCCACCATTTAAAGAGTGCGTAATAGCTCACTAGTCGAGTGATCCTGCGCCGAAAATGTAACGGGGCTAAACACATTACCGAAATCGTGGATGCAACTTAGTTGCATGGTAGGAGAGCGTTCTAAGGGCAACGAAGCTAGACCGTAAGGACTGGTGGAGCGCTTAGAAGTGAGAATGCCGGTATGAGTAGCGAAAGATCAGTGAGAATCTGGTCCACCGTATGACTAAGGTTTCCTGGGGAAGGCTCGTCCTCCCAGGGTTAGTCGGGACCTAAGCCGAGGCCGAGAGGCGTAGGCGATGGATAACAGGTTGAGATTCCTGTACTGGTCTGATCTGTTTGAACGATGGAGGGACGCAGGAGGCTAGAGATGCGTGCTGTTGGATATGCACGTCCAAGCAATAAGTCTGTTAAAGAGTCAAATGCTTTTTAGCTTAAGGACAAGTTGTGATGGGGAGCGAAATTAAAGTAGCGAAGTGATCGATGTCACACTGCCGAGAAAAGCTTCTAGTTAGGATCAGACCACCCGTACCGCAAACCGACACAGGTAGTCGAGGCGAGTAGCCTCAGGTGAGCGAGAGAACTCTCGTTAAGGAACTCGGCAAAATGACCCCGTAACTTCGGGAGAAGGGGTGCTGCACAATGTGCAGCCGCAGTGAATAGGCCCAGGCGACTGTTTATCAAAAACACAGGTTTCTGCAAAATCGTAAGATGAAGTATAGGGGCTGACGCCTGCCCGGTGCTGGAAGGTTAAGAGGATGGGTTAGCACCCTCGGGTGCGAAGCTCAGAATTGAAGCCCCAGTAAACGGCGGCCGTAACTATAACGGTCCTAAGGTAGCGAAATTCCTTGTCGGGTAAGTTCCGACCCGCACGAAAGGCGTAACGATCTGGGCACTGTCTCAACGAGAGACTCGGTGAAATTATAATACCCGTGAAGATGCGGGTTACCCGCGACAGGACGGAAAGACCCCATGGAGCTTTACTGTAGCTTGATATTGGGTGTTTGTACAACTTGTACAGGATAGGTAGGAGCCGTTGAAGTCGGAACGCTAGTTTCGATCGAGGCGCTGGTGGGATACTACCCTCGTTGTATGAACACTCTAACCCTCATCACTGATCGTGATGGGAGACAGTGTCAGGTGGGCAGTTTGACTGGGGCGGTCGCCTCCTAAAAGGTAACGGAGGCGCCCAAAGGTTCCCTCAGAATGGTTGGAAATCATTCGCAGAGTGTAAAGGCATAAGGGAGCTTGACTGCGAGACCTACAAGTCGAGCAGGGACGAAAGTCGGGCTTAGTGATCCGGTGGTTCCGCATGGAAGGGCCATCGCTCAACGGATAAAAGCTACCCTGGGGATAACAGGCTTATCTCCCCCAAGAGTCCACATCGACGGGGAGGTTTGGCACCTCGATGTCGGCTCATCGCATCCTGGGGCTGTAGTCGGTCCCAAGGGTTGGGCTGTTCGCCCATTAAAGCGGTACGCGAGCTGGGTTCAGAACGTCGTGAGACAGTTCGGTCCCTATCCGTCGCGGGCGTAGGAAATTTGAGAGGATCTGTCCTTAGTACGAGAGGACCGGGATGGACATACCGCTGGTGTACCAGTTGTTCTGCCAAGGGCATCGCTGGGTAGCTATGTATGGATGAGATAAACGCTGAAAGCATCTAAGTGCGAAACTCACCTCGAGATAAGATTTCCCATTCCTTTATGGAAGTAAGACCCCTGAGAGATGATCAGGTAGATAGGATGGAAGTGGAAGTGCGGTGACGCATGGAGCGGACCATTACTAATCGGTCGAGGACTTAACCAAGTCAAAAACGCAGTTTTCGAGAAGAGAAGATATTGTCTAGTTTTGAGAGAACAAGGTTCTCAAAAAATAAGTGTGGTGGCGATAGCACAAAGGCTACACCTGTTCCCATTCCGAACACAGAAGTTAAGCTTTGTCACGCCGAGAGTAGTTAGGGGATCGCCCCTTGCGAGGGTAGGAAGTTGCCACGCTATCATTATGGAGGATTAGCTCAGTTGGGAGAGCGTCTGCCTTACAAGCAGAGGGTCACAGGTTCGAGCCCTGTATCCTCCATCATGAGTCGTTAGCTCAGTCGGTAGAGCATCTGACTTTTAATCAGAGGGTCGACAGTTCGAGCCTGTCACGACTCATAAAAAACATTTGACAATATTTTATAAATGTTATAGAATAATTAAGTCGCTTGTTTAGCGCCGACTTAGCTCAGCTGGCAGAGCATCTGATTTGTAATCAGAGGGTCGGAGGTTCGAATCCTCTAGTCGGCACCATTAATGCGGAAGTAGTTCAGTGGTAGAACACCACCTTGCCATGGTGGGGGTCGCGGGTTCGAATCCCGTCTTCCGCTTAGATCATTAAGATCTTGCCGGGGTGGCGGAACTGGCAGACGCACAGGACTTAAAATCCTGCGGTGAGTGATCACCGTACCGGTTCGATTCCGGTCCTCGGCATTAATTTAATATTATGCACCCATAGCGCAACTGGATAGAGTGTCTGACTACGAATCAGAAGGTTGCAGGTTCGACTCCTGCTGGGTGCATATATCGGGAAATAGCTCAGCTTGGTAGAGCACCTGGTTTGGGACCAGGGGGTCGCAGGTTCGAATCCTGTTTTCCCGATTGGACGAAAGTTCACCATATCGCGGTGTAGCTCAGCTGGCTAGAGCGTCCGGTTCATACCCGGGAGGTCGGGGGTTCGATCCCCTCCGCCGCGATTTACGTACTAGTGCCTCGGACCTTTAGCTCAGTTGGTCAGAGCAGACGGCTCATAACCGTCCGGTCGTAGGTTCGAGTCCTACAAGGTCCATATGATCTTTTTCATTGGATCAGAGTATGTAACAATTATTTATGGAGGATTACCCAAGTATGGCTGAAGGGAACGGTCTTGAAAACCGTCAGGTGGGTCAAACCACGCAAGAGTTCGAATCTCTTATCCTCCTTTTCATTATCGCGGGATGGAGCAGTCTGGTAGCTCGTCGGGCTCATAACCCGAAGGTCGTAGGTTCAAATCCTGCTCCCGCAATTATGGTCCTATGGTGTAGGGGTTATCACGCCTGCCTGTCACGCAGGAGATCACCGGTTCAAATCCGGTTAGGACCGTTAATATGGCTCGGTAGCTCAGTCGGTAGAGCAAAGGATTGAAGCTCCTTGTGTCGGCGGTTCGATTCCGTCCCGCGCCATTTAAGAATTTATGCGGGTGTAGTTTAGTGGTAAAACCACAGCCTTCCAAGCTGTTGTCGCGAGTTCGATTCTCGTCACCCGCTTATATGGGCCTATAGCTCAGCTGGTTAGAGCGCACGCCTGATAAGCGTGAGGTCGGTGGTTCGAGTCCACTTAGGCCCATCTTGGAGAAGTACTCAAGTGGCTGAAGAGGCGCCCCTGCTAAGGGTGTAGGTCGGTAACACGGCGCGAGGGTTCAAATCCCTCCTTCTCCGTTGAATTATGGCCCGTTGGTCAAGTGGTTAAGACACCGCCCTTTCACGGCGGTAACATGGGTTCAAATCCCGTACGGGTCATTTAAATATTTTTTCATTATCGCGGGATGGAGCAGTCTGGTAGCTCGTCGGGCTCATAACCCGAAGGTCGTAGGTTCAAATCCTGCTCCCGCAATTATGGTCCTATGGTGTAGGGGTTATCACGCCTGCCTGTCACGCAGGAGATCACCGGTTCAAATCCGGTTAGGACCGTTGTGACTTTATATTTTAGCTGCCGTAAGGTAGCTTTTTTTATGGAAGTTGCTAAAATTTTATTTTACAATACTAGGGACTTTTAGTATAATTAAGTTATTGTGATGGCGATAGTGGCGAAGTGGTTAACGCACCGGATTGTGGCTCCGGCACGCGTGGGTTCGATCCCCATCTATCGCCTTTGATGCCGGTGTGGCGGAATTGGCAGACGCGCTGGACTCAAAATCCAGTGTCCGTTGAGGACGTATCGGTTCGACCCCGATCACCGGTATTCATATATATTCTAAAAAGGACAAGGAAACTCACCCTTGTCCTTTTTTTATGTAATAATAATAAGTTGACTCAGGCTCTGCTTGTGATAGAATTAAAACGTTACAACTCACTCATTCCCGATAGGATTCACTATCTAGTGAAGATGCCTTGTAACCACAAATGATGAAATGGGGGAATCAAGAATGTCAGAAAGACATTTATTTACATCAGAATCAGTTTCTGAAGGACATCCAGATAAAATTGCTGATCAAATCAGTGATGCGATCTTAGACGCATTATTAGAAAAAGATCCGAATGCGCGTGTAGCGGCAGAAACAACAGTTACAACAGGTCTTGTAGTTGTTGTTGGTGAGATATCGACAAGTAAATATGTTGATATTCAAAAAGTCGTTCGTGATACGATCAAGGAAATCGGCTATACGGATGGAAAATACGGCTTTGACGGAGATAATTGTGCTGTCTTAACGGCTATCGATGAACAATCAGCTGATATTGCTCTGGGCGTTGATAATGCTCTTGAAACCAAAGAGGGCAAAACTGATCCGTTAGATCAAATCGGTGCCGGAGATCAAGGGTTGATGTTTGGTTATGCGATCAATGAAACGCCAGAATTGATGCCATTACCGATCGCCTTAAGTCATCGTTTGATGCGTAAGATCGCACAAGTTCGTAAAACTGGCGAGTTAAGTTATTTAGGACCTGACGCTAAAGCTCAAGTTACGGTCGAATACGATGATAACGGTGTACCAGTTCGTGTTGATACAGTTGTATTATCTACACAACATAGCGAAGATGTTGAACTTGATCAGATCCGTCAAGATATGTTAGAAAAAGTTATTTCGCAAGAGATACCAGCCGAGTTGTTAGATGAAAAAACGAAATACTTTATTAATCCGACCGGACGCTTTGTGATCGGCGGACCTCAAGGTGATGCTGGATTAACTGGTCGTAAGATCATTGTAGATACTTATGGAGGTTTTGCACATCACGGTGGTGGGGCTTTTTCTGGAAAAGATGCCACAAAAGTTGATCGCTCTGCTAGTTATGCTGCGCGCTATATCGCTAAAAATATCGTTGCAGCTGGGATCGCTTCTCGAGTTGAAGTTCAGATCGCCTATGCGATCGGTGTAGCTCAACCAGTTTCGATCTCAGTTGATACTTTTGGAACTTCTAAAGTAAGTGATGAACGTTTAGTTGAAGCGATCCGAAAAATATTTGATCTACGTCCAGCCGGGATCATTGAGATGCTTGATCTACGTCGTCCGATCTATAAGCAAACTGCTGCTTATGGTCACTTTGGAAGAACGGATATCGAGCTCCCATGGGAAAAGACAGATAAGGTAGACAGCTTAAACAAAGAATTAGGTTTAGCATAAATATTGGGTATCCGTCAACTGATATGGATATTCCTACAAACACTTCCTACAATAGAATTGTGGGGAGTGTTTTTTTACGCAAATATACAATCAATTCGTAAAAAGAAAAATTGTTGATTAGCAAAACCGTAACAACTTCGTTTTAAGAGTTTGATCTTTCGATTGATACCCTCCAAAGGACCATTGGAATATATTGAAGTTACGCTATTTATTAGATAGCTGCGATTTTTACGGAAAGTACGAATGGTCGTATCCATCTCTGTATTGGTGCGCTCATAACTATCAAGAACCTCATTCAAAGTAGTAATGTCTTTATTCTTCAAAGCTAAGGTAATATCTTGGTAAGTCTGATAAACTATTTTGAATTTAGAAAATTTATTGATGATCAAGTCGATCGCATTCTGTTGAGTCATATATTCATTGATTCCCCTAAGATAGACAACATTTTTAGGGTCGATCTCATCAGATTTTTTATGGAATAAACGCCACTGTGATTTGAGGATCTTATATTCTCGACTATGCTTATTGAGCGACCTAGTGAGAGCGATTCGACAACTGTCTAAAGCACGTCCGGCTAGCTGAACGATATGAAATCGATCAATAATAATCTTGGCATTCGGGAAAAGTCGTCGAATGAAACGCTGGTATTGAGCGTTTAAATCAATGACGACCGATTCCACTTGATCACGTTCAAACTTTGAGTAACGATTTTCAAAATAATTGATAATGGTAGAAGATAGTCTATCTGGGAGTTTAGCAACTAACCTATGAGTTTGTGCATCACAACAGATAAAAGAAGTTGTATTTTTAATCGAACGAAATTCATCAAAACAAAGATTCTTGGGCAAAACAGGTACTCGATATTGAGGTTTGATCCGTTCGACAATAGTTCTTCGAACACTACTAGCAGAGCAATGACAGATGCGAGCGATAAGTTCACCGTTCAAACCTTCCCTAGCTAATAACATGATCTGATTTTTTAGTTTACGAGAAAGAGTTTGATTAGGCTTAGTCAATTCAGAGGTCGCACCGAAAGTTGTGCGACAATTTTTACATTGATAGCGTTGTTTATGAAGGATCATTTCATAACGTATACCGTTTAAACTTGGTAAACGTACGTGAGCTTTAGCGAAACCATTTTTATTAACAGTGGCAAAGCCACAATTTCGACAACGGCTGATAGGATAAGATAGTACAGCTTTGATCAAAACTAATTTCTCTGTGCCATTATTTAAATTATCGATAACATCAATAACTTTGAGATTAGGGTCTTTAATATTTAGAAGTTTTAGTATACAATCGTTATGGGACATTTAAATTCTCTCCTTTACGTGGTTTGTGGTGAATTCATTGTATAATGAGAGGGCATTAAATGTCCTTTTTTTTGCGCAAAAAAACTGGTATGGAATTTTTCATCCATACCAGAAAGTGTATACCCTAAATATTTTAAATGAGCGCCTGTAAGAAGGACGCTCATTTTTATTTGCAAGAAATGTAAACTCTTACTTGGTGAGTGAAAAAGCTAGCATCAAAAGTCTTTTGAATATATAATCGAAGTATAGTTTTTATTATTTTAGTAATTATTTAAAATTGTAAGGAGGAGAAGCTTTGAAAAGCAGAAAGCAGCGGATCGATAGTCAAAAGCAACAGCTATTATCACAAAACCTTCGTTCTGTAAAAAGAGTGACAACTTATTTAGGAACAACATTTTTGATGGGGGCGGCAGGTTTTTCATTAAATAAAGAAAAAGCTCAAGCTGATACTGTTCAAGTTGATCAAAATAATATATCAAGTTTGAATAACACTACAACAAATAACACAAATAACACTACTTCAACTGCGTCTTCGGAGGTCTCGACAGTTACTACACCACAAACTGTTAATGTTCCTACAACTTATGCAAGTAACGTTCAAACATTCTTACAAAACATTGCTGGTTCTGCACAACAAGTAGCTCAACAAAGAGGTCTATATGCTTCTTTGATGATCGCACAAGCAGCACTTGAAAGTGGTTGGGGAGGAAGTTATCTTTCAACTTCTGCTTATAATTTGTTTGGAGTTAAATGGTCAGGTGCTGGTGCATATATCGAGTTGCCGACCCAAGAATATTATAATGGTTCGTACCAAACTGTTTATGATAAATTTCAACGTTATTCAAGTTATGCCGAATCATTAAATGGTTACGCTAATGTAATAACTTCTCGGTTCCCTAATTCGACTCGTGCTAATGCAGCAAATTATCAGATCGCAGCTCATAATCTTCGTAACGGAGTTTATGGTACATATGCAACTGCACCTGATTACGCTGAAAAACTGATCCGTGTGATCGAGACTTATAATTTAACAGCTTATGATATAGGTGGGCAAAGTCAAAGTACAGAAAATAATGTTCAAAGTCAACCACAACCTTCTGAGCAAGAAACACGACCCCAAACGACAGGGACTTATACAGTCAAGGCAGGCGACAACCTATATCGGATCGCATTAGCACACTCGATGAGTGTGCAAGCATTGAAGAGTTTGAATAACTTGAGTAGTAACATGATCTATGTCGGTCAAAGCTTAAAAGTCAGTGGTCAACCGCAAACATCAAACCAAAACCAAAATCAGACTCAAAGTCAACCACGACCTTCTGAGCAAGAAACACGACCACAAGCGACAGGGACTTATACAGTCAAGGCAGGCGATAACTTATATCGGATCGCATTAGCCCACTCGATGAGCGTGCAAGCATTGAAGAGTTTGAATAACTTGAGTAGTAACATGATCTATGTCGGTCAAAGCTTAAAAGTCAGTGGTCAGCCGCAAACATCAAACCAAAACCAAAATCAGACTCAAAGTCAACCACAACCTTCTGCTCAAGAAACACGACCACAAGCGACAGGAACTTATACAGTCAAGGCAGGCGATAACTTATATCGGATCGCATTAGCCCACTCGATGAGCGTGCAAGCATTGAAGAGTTTGAATAACTTGAGTAGTAACATGATCTATGTCGGTCAAAGCTTAAAAGTCAGTGGTCAACCGCAAACATCAAACCAAAACCAAAATCAGACTCAAAGTCAGCCACGACCTTCTGAGCAAGAAACACGACCACAAGCGACAGGAACTTATACAGTTAAAGCTGGTGATTCATTATATCGGATCGCACGTGAGCATAATATGAGCTTACAAGCACTAAAAACTTTGAATGGTCTGAATAGTGATCTCATTTTACCTGGTCAAACGTTAAAAACGATTGGTGAAAGTAAAGTGACTCCCAATAAAACTACTCCGACTACAAGCAATGCTCAAGTAACTTCTAATAGTGGGTACGTAGTTAAAGCTGGTGATACTTTATGGTCGATCGCTAATGCCCACAAGATGACTTTAGCTACATTAAAGCGGTTGAATAATCTAAGTTCAGATATGATCTATGTCGGTCAAAATTTAAAAGTAGCTGCTTCTAATGAAAATAAGGTTACTCAAACTTCGAGTAATTCAGCTGAATATACAGTCAAAGCTGGTGATTCGTTATGGAAGATCGCCTCAAAAAATGCTACGACAGTTGATCGGATCAAAGCTTTGAATAGTTTGTCTTCGGATCTGATCTATATTGGCCAAAAGTTAAAATTACGCTAAAATCTACTTGAATTAGTGAGTCTGTTTTGCTAGTATAAGAGTTAAATATTAGAACGCTGAGAAGGAATAGTAGGAAAGCTAAAGTTTTTAAGAGAGCATGCGGTGCTGTGAGCATGTAACTTTTCTTTTTGAACTCACCTTTGAGTTTTCTGGTGAAATGCAAGTAGGCAGAGACGGGACTTCACGTTACGAAGATAAGAGTCAACATGATTGTTGGAATAATGGGTGGTACCGCGGAATTTTTCGTCCTATATGAGAATTTATTTCTCGTATAGGTTTTTTTATTTTCAAGAAAGGATCTTTTTTCAATATGGCTTACGATCACAAAAAAATTGAATCTAAGTGGCAACGCTACTGGGATGAGCATAAAACTTTCAAAACAACAGAAGATAAAGCTAAAAAGAATTACTATGCTTTAGATATGTTTCCATATCCATCTGGCCAAGGCTTACACGTTGGGCATCCGGAAGGCTATACTGCAACAGACATTATCTCACGGATGAAGCGGATGCAAGGTTATAATGTTTTACATCCAATGGGCTGGGATGCTTTTGGGCTACCTGCTGAGCAATATGCGCTAAAGACAGGAAATTCCCCGCGTGAATTTACAAAGAAAAATATCAATAACTTTAGACGTCAGATCAAATCTTTAGGGCTTTCATACGACTGGGATCGTGAAGTAAATACGACCGATCCTGCATATTACAAATGGACTCAATGGATCTTTGAACAACTTTACAAACGTGGTCTAGCTTATGAAGCTGAGATCCCAGTCAACTGGAGTCCAGATCTTGGCACAGTTGTTGCCAACGAAGAAGTTATCGATGGAAAGACAGAACGCGGTGGATTCCCAGTTATTCGCAAGCCAATGCGCCAATGGGTCTTAAAGATCACAGCTTATGCAGATCGTCTGATCGATGATCTTGATGATCTAGACTGGCCTGAAGCGATCAAAGAACAACAAAAAAATTGGATCGGACGCTCTGTTGGGGCAACGATCGATTTTAAAGTAGCTGATAAAGAGGCTGAAATTGAAGTCTTTACCACGCGTCCAGATACACTCTTTGGAACATCAGCGATCACGATCGCACCAGAACATGAATTAGTTGAAACTTTAACAACAGCTGACCAAAAAGAAGCTGTTGAAAAATACTTAGAAGAAGTTTCTCATAAATCAGATCTTGAACGCACAGATCTGGCTAAAGATAAAACAGGTGTCTTTACAGGAAGTTATGCGATCGATCCAGTTAATGGCGCTAAAGTTCCGATCTGGATCGCAGATTATGTTTTAGCTTCTTATGGTACTGGTGCAGTCATGGTCTCAGCAGCTCATGATCCTCGTGACTGGGAATTTGCTAAAAAATATGATATCCCAATGATCCAAGTGATCGCTGGGGGCGATATCACAAAAGAAGCGTATACTGGTGAAGGAAAATATATCAATTCAGGCTTTTTAGATGGATTAGAAGATAAAGAAAAAGCTATCGAATTGATGATCGAGTGGTTAAAAGAGCATCATGTTGGCGATAAGAAAGTCAATTATCGTCTCCGAGATTGGACTTTCTCACGTCAACGTTATTGGGGCGAACCGATCCCAGTCATTCATTGGGAAGATGGCGAAACAACACTTGTTCCAGAAGATGAATTACCACTTCTTTTGCCAAAATCAAATGACATCAAACCTTCTGGAACTGGAGAAAGTCCTTTGGCTAACCTAGAAGACTGGGTCAATGTCGTTGATGAAAATGGCCGTAAAGGTCGGCGAGAAACTAACACTATGCCACAATGGGCAGGAAGTTCATGGTACTTCTTGCGTTACATTGATCCACATAATAAAGATGTCATCGCTGATCCAGAAAAATTAAAAGAGTGGTTACCAGTCGATCTATACGTTGGTGGGGCAGAACATGCTGTGTTACACCTATTGTATGCTCGCTTCTGGCATAAATTCCTTTATGATCTTGGGGTCGTGCCAACGAAAGAACCATTCCAAAAATTGGTCAACCAAGGAATGATCCTTGGAAATAACCATGAAAAGATGTCTAAATCTAAAGGGAATGTTGTTAATCCAGACGATATCGTCGAAGAATATGGCGCAGATACTTTACGTCTTTATGAAATGTTTATGGGGCCACTTGATGCTTCGATCGCTTGGAGTGAAGACGGACTAAATGGGGCCAACAAATTTGTAAATCGCGTTTGGAATCTGATCATTGACGAAGAGGGACATTTACGTGATCGGATCACAACTATCAATGACGGTGATCTTGATCTTGTTTATAATCAAACTGTCAAGAAGGTAACTGAAGATTACGAAAAGCTCCACTTTAATACAGCGATCTCACAATTGATGGTCTTAGTAAATGAATTTTACAAAGCTGAAGCACTACCGCTTGAATATGTTGAAGGACTAGTCAAATTACTGGCTCCGATCACGCCACATATGGCGGAAGAACTTTGGAACCAACTGGGACATGAAGAAAGTTTAGCGTATGCTAGTTGGCCAACATATGACGAAACGAAACTTGTTGAAGATACAGTAGAGATCGTAGTTCAGATCAACGGAAAGATCCGTCAGAGATTAAATGTTTCTCGCGATGCTACAAAAGAACAACTTGAAGAAATAGCGTTAAACGATGAAAAGGTCAAAGAAGAACTTGCAGGAAAGACGCTTCGGCGCGTGATCGCTGTTCCAGGGAAATTGATCAATATCGTAGCAAATTAAGAACTAAAATACAGGTATCGCGTATACCTGTATTTTTTTTGTAATTGCGAATTTAGGTGAAATTCGATAAAATAAGAGATAATTCTTTATTTTGTTAAAAAAAGGAACATTTAAATTTAGAGAGGGTGTATACTGGCATGAAAAACGAACTATCTCGCGCCCTAACTCATCGGCATGTTCAGATGATCGCGATCGGGGGGGCGATCGGGACAGGGTTATTTCTTGGTTCTGGAAGTGCGATCCAAAAAGCAGGTCCAGCCATTATTATTGCCTATTTAGTAGCTGGTATTTTTTGTTTTTTGATGATGCGTGCGATCGGTGAATTGATCTTATCAGACACTTCGAAGTCATCGTTTATTGAATTTGTACGTGAATATCTTGGAGTCAAATGGGAGTTTGTTGTGGGCTGGACTTATTGGCTTTGTTGGGAAAGTTTGGCTATGGCAGATCTAACGGCAAGCGGGATCTATATTCGCTATTGGTTTCCTAATATTCCACAGTGGCTCACAGCTTTAGTGATCATTTTGATCTTGTTAGCTTTTAATCTGCTCAGTGTTGGTGTTTTTGGTGAACTTGAGGCATGGTTCTCAAGTATCAAAGTCATGGCGATCATTGCTTTGATCGTAACGGGGCTAGTTTTATTAGTTACATCGGCTAACGTGGGAGGACATCAAGTCCAATTGAGCAATCTTGTCGAATATGGTGGACTATTTCCCAAAGGATTTTCCGGGTTATTAGCAGCCTTTCCGATGGTCATTTTTGCATTTACAGGGATCGAAATGGTTGGGCTGACCTCTGGGGAAACAGCTGATCCAGAAAGTGATCTTCCAAAGGCGATCAATACGTTGCCACTACGGATCGGTCTTTTCTATATCGGTTCGATGTTTGTTTTGATGTGTATCTACCCGTGGAATGAGATCGCAACGACTTCCAGTCCTTTTGTCCAAGTCTTTTCTGGGATCGGGATCAAGATCGCCGCTGCCGTGATCAACTTTGTTGTTTTAACAGCAGCCCTATCGGCATGTAATAGTGCGATCTTTAGTACAAGTCGAACTCTTTTTGTTTTAGCTAATAGTGGCCAAGCTCCTAAGCGGATGGCTAAAGTAAGCAATCGGAACGTTCCGGTGAGTTCACTTGTTTTTTCCTCATCGATCTTATTTGTTATCGTGATCTTGAACTATGTATTACCAAGCAGTATTTTTGATATCATTTCTGGTGTTTCAACAGTTAGTTTTGTTTTTGTCTGGATCATTTTAGTATGGTGTCATTATAAATATCGCCAACAAACACAAAAAGTAAGTAAAGTCTTTCCAATGCCACTTTACCCATTCACTAACTTTTTGACGATCATCTTTTTTGGTGGTGTCTTGATCTTACTTGCTTTTGATAAGAGTACTTTGACTTCGCTTATCTTTGCGATCATCTGGTTTGTGATCTTGTTCATCACTTCAAAATTTATCGCAAAAACAGAATAAAATGATCAAGTCTAGGGAGATAGAAGACCCTAGGCTTTTTTGGTAAAATTAAAGCATAAATAATTATGATGTGAGGTAAAATAATGAGCGAGCAGACGATGAAGTCTAAGATGTTGAAAGGCTCAGCTTGGATGACAGCAGGAAGCATTATCTCAAGAGTCTTAGGAGCGATCTATATCATTCCTTGGTATAGTTGGTTTGGAGCAGATAAGCTCCAAGCTAATGCGCTCTATACTAAAGGCTACACAGTCTATAGTATTTTTCTAATGATCGCGATCTCGGGGATCCCATCAGCTGTTGCTAAGCAAGTTGCCCACTACAACTCGAGAAATGAGTATCAAGTCTCAAAAAGACTTTTTAAGGCGAGTTTAGTAACGCTTTTTTTAGTAGGCGCGCTATGTACACTTGTTTTTTGGTGGATCGCTCCATATATTTCGCAAGGGGATCTAAAAGTCGTTCCAATCTACCGCTCACTTTCGATCGCACTTTTAGTGATCCCTTCGATGAGTCTTTTACGGGGATATTTCCAAGGTTTTCAAGATATGGCACCTTCAGCTCTATCTCAATTGATTGAGCAGTTAGTGCGGATCATTTATATGTTAGGAGCAACGTTTATTACCGTCAAAGTTTTAGGTCGTTCATATGAAGCAGGTGTTTGGCAGTCAACGTTTGCTGCTTTTATAGGAGCGATCGGGGGCACATTACTGCTCATCATTTACTATTTGAAAAAGCGACCTAAGTTAGTTCAGTTAGAGCAACAAAGTGCAAATAAATTACAGATCTCAGATCAAACATTATTAAAAGAAGTACTATACCAAGCGTTGCCGTTTATTTTTATCGCTTGTGCGATGACGATGTTCAATTTAGTCGATCAATTTAGCTTCCCTGTGATCTTGAAGCAAGTAACTTCGTATAGTTATGAAACGATCAATGGGTTATATGCTTTGTTTGCAGGTAATGCAAACAAATTGATCATGATCGTTGTAGCATTATCCACGGCGATGGCAACAACAGCGATCCCGTTATTGAGTGAAGCAGTTACTAAAGGTGAACGTGAATTGACACAGGAGCAACTTTTAGGTGCCTTAGAGCTACTTTTTTTTGTGATGCTTCCAGCGGTTTTAGGGATGGCAGCAGTTAGTCGTCCGTTATATCTTGTTTTTTATGGCTATGATCAAACAGGGATCTATGTCTTAGCTGTTTCAGCTTATATGACGATCGCCATGGGGTTATTTAATGTGCTAGGTTCTCTATTACAAGGGATCTATGAAAATAAACAAGCGATCAAATATACTGCCATAGGCTTATTGCTAAAACTCATCTTACAGTATCCGTTGACAGCTTGGCTTCATGTTTTTGGACCGATCGTTGCAACTGGGATCGCGATGATCATTGCAAGTTATTTGATGTTACGCTTTTTATACTATAAATATGATCTACCAACCGCAAAATTACAGCAAAATTTCAATCGACTATTAAGTTATGCACTTTTGATGTTTGTTATTGTCTTATGTTTGACTTGGGGGTGGCAGCTGATTTTCCCGGGAAATAGTCGGATCTTAGCTTTAGTAGAATTGTGTCTTTGTGCAGGAGTTGGCGGCTATTTATATTTGGGCTTATGTTTGAAGAGTCGGTTGCTCCAACAGATCTTAGGGGAAAATGTTGCCCATAAACTGACGAGATTGATAAAATTACGTTTACGGTGAGGAAATAAAAATGAGATTAGATAAATATTTGGCTGAGGTCGGCTTAGGAACGCGTTCAGAAGTTAAAAGGCTTTTGAAAAAAAAGCAGATCACAGTCGATGGCAAGTGCATAGTTGATGGAAAAAAGCAGATCGAACCGACTGAAGTAGAGGTCTGTTATGCGGGAAAACCATTGCGTTATCAAACATATTACTACTATATGTTCAACAAGCCTCAAGGTGTTTTATCAGCAACTGTTGATAAAGCGCAAAAAACGATCATCGAGCTATTAACTCCTAGCGATCAAAGACCAGATCTTTTTCCAGTGGGACGCTTAGATAAAGATACGACTGGACTTATGCTTGTTACAAATGACGGTGCCTTGGCCCATGAGCTTTTAGCTCCTAAAAAGCATGTTGCTAAAACTTACCGCGCTAAGCTAGCAGGGATCGCGACTGAAGAAACGATCGCAACTTTCAAAGCACCGCTCACATTAAAAAATGGCGAGGTAACGAAACCAGCGCAGTTAAAGATCCTTTCTTATGATCACGATCAAGCTGAAAGTCTAGTAGAGATCACGATCACTGAAGGTAAATATCATCAAGTCAAGCGAATGTTTGCAGCTGTAGGGCTTCATGTTTTAGAATTGAAACGTTTAAAAATGGGGACTTTAAGCTTAGATGAGAAATTAAAAGCTGGTCAATATCGGGCCTTGACGCCACAAGAATTGGCCAGCTTGAAACAAAAATAAGTTAGTTATTTTGAATATCGTGCCATAAAAAAAGGGATCTGGGAACTTAGGATCGTTGGTAAGACGACATAGCGTGTTTGCGCAAGTTCGCTAGCTACAGCACTATGGAGATAGACTGCTGCTTCTAGCGCTAATGAGCGCTCGACTTGTTTGAATTGCCCAAGAAAAGCTGCGATGACCCCCGTTAAAGTATCTCCCATTCCGCCAGTCGCCATGTAGGGACCGCCGATCGTTAGCTGTGAGATCGTGCCATTTTGGTGATAGATCTCACTTTGGAATTTTTTTAAAACGACAGTAGCGTGTAATTTTTGTTGGACAGTTTGATTTTTGGTAGGATCTTTTTGGTCTGTGATCTTGATCTGTGAAAGACGTTGCCATTCCATTTGGTGTGGTGTTAAAATCAGAGGACATTTTGGTAATTGAGTCTGTAATTTTGGATATTTAGCGAGAAGTGTGAGTGCAGTTCCATCAATGATAAGCGCTGTTGTTGGTCGGATCTCCAAAAAGAGAAGTTCTAAGATCTCAATCGTTGTTTGACTTTGAGCTAAGCCAGGACCTACAACGATCACATCAGCGCTTGAGATCTTTTCAACTAAAGCAGCTTGATCAGTATAATCAAGAAACATCGCTTCTGGGATCAAGGTATGTAAAGCAGTTTTGTTTGTAGCTGAAGTCGCGCATGTTACTAAGCCAGCGCCACTGTGAACTGTAGCACTAGTTGCCATTAGAGCTGCGCCTCCCATTTGACTTGAACCGGCGATCAATAAGATCTTACCATAATCACCTTTGTGACTATTTAAAGGACGTTTACAAATAACTTGGTCTAGGATCTTTTCTGTAATGTATTTCATTGCTTTGTGGGCTGGGTTCTCAATGATAAGCAGCCGTTGTCAACACCTTTCTTTTTTGCTATATCTTGATTGTAACAAAGAAAGCAGTCGTTATATAGTTAAGTGATAAGGTGAGCAAAGAGTTCTAAAGAAAAATATGCTAAAATAGAATATGACCGTATAGAAAAGTAAAGGTGGTTTTTTTATGGCAATCAATTGGCAAGCCGAAGCAAATAAGCATAAAGAAGATTTGCTCGCAGATTTAAAAACAATGCTCGAGATCGAAAGCGTTCGAGACGAAGCAAACAAAACAGCAGAAGCACCACTTGGTCCAGGACCAAAAGAAGCTTTAGATAAATTTTTAGAGATCGCAAAGCGGGATGGATTTGAAACGCTTGAGCTTGATGGCTTAGCTGGACATATCGAATACGGTGCTGGTGATGAAACTTTAGGGATCTTAGCTCATGTGGATGTAATGCCTGCTGGTGCAGGCTGGAATACAGATCCTTTCAAACCAGTCATTAAAGATGGACGTTTATATGCGCGGGGCGCTTCTGATGACAAAGGTCCAAGTATGGCAGCTTACTATGCTTTAAAGATCGTAAAAGAGTCTGGCTTACCTGTTTCAAAGAAAGTTCGTTTCATTTTAGGAACAGATGAAGAAAGTCAATGGCGTGGGATGACTCATTATTTTGAAAAGATGCCCCAGCCAGATTTTGGCTTCTCACCTGATGCTTTTTTCCCGATCATCAATGGTGAAAAGGGAAATGTCAGCTTTATCGCTGAAGTTGCAGGGACAAACGGAGGACAAGTCGAACTATTGAGTTTTGATGCTGGTCTACGTGAAAACATGGTCCCACGCGATGCAGAAGTCTATTTAAAAACAACGCAAGATAAAGAGATCTTACAAGCATTTGATGCTTTTGTGGCAGCTAATCCGATCACAGGGACAGCTTATCGCAAAGGTGACGCGCTTTATTTGCATATCATTGGAAAGGCAGCACATGCGCAAGAACCACGTAATGGTGAAAACGCAGCTACTTATATGGCAACCTTTTTACAACAATTTGCTTTTGGTGGCGCTGCTGCTGCATTTATCAACTTTACAGCAGATTATTTACATCGTGATTCACGGATGGAAAAATTTGGGATCGCTTATACTGATGAGATCATGGGCGATCTGACGATGAACTCTGGGATCTATAATTTTGAAGCTGGTAAAGGTGGTCAGATCACCTTGAACTTCCGTTTTCCAAAGGGAATGGATGAAACTGATATCAAAAATGGCTTAGAAAAAGCAGCTACACCTTTAGATATCACCGTAAAACGCAGTGGAAAATTACAAGTGCCACATTATGTTTCCCCAGAAGATCCAATGGTCAAAACTTTACTTGATGTATATCAAGAACAGACTGGCGAGCCAGCAAGCGGTAAAGTTGTTGGTGGGGGGACTTATGGTCGTTTGATGGAACGTGGTGTTGCCTTTGGAGCGATGTTCCCAGGTGTACCAGATACGATGCACCAAGCAAATGAATTTATTCCAGTCGATGATCTTGTTAAAGCAACGGCGATCTATGCCCAAGCGATCTACGAATTGATCAAATAATTACTAAAAAACGGTCAGACATAACAGTCTTGACCGTTTTTTAGTAAATGCTTGACTTGAACTTTGCTAAAAAAAACAAAGTGACGTAAAATATAAGTAGTGAAAAGATGAGGGCAAGCGATAACTTCAGGGAAAGCTAAGTGTAACTGAAGCAGTTAGCGCCAAGATCGAATTGATCGTAGTCACAACTTAACACAGTGGCTTTCGGTCGGGTCAAATGTTGCTTTGACAGTCTGATCCAACTCTTTGCTAGCTAGTGTTGAGCCCATCGACGCTACGTGTACGCCTTAAAAATTTAGGAAAGGGAAACTGTACTTTCCAAATTACATGCAGGAGTAAAGAGCGATGTTAAAGAAAAGTTTTTTGAGAAAGTGTTTGACCCAACCAGATCCACAAAAAACACTTTTTCAAGTGTTAAGTCGACGTGAAGAGCTCTTTTTAAATGTTGATAATAAGTTGGTAGCTAAACTAGACGATGATAGAAAGCTACATAAGATGCTCAAAACGCTTTTACGGATGAAGACCAAGAATAATCGGCGTGAGATCATCAATATCGATCAACATAATTATCGGATATTTTTTTAATGAGGTGAAGTAAGTGTTTTTAACAACTGGTGAGATCAATCGAACATATACGATCAAAGGGATCGTTAATGCAACTGTCAAAAAAACTTTGACAGCCGAACAACTTGATGAGGTCGATAACTATGATGATCTCTATAAAGAAGTCGAAGCGCTCCTTATCGAGCGCGCTGTTGCTAAAGATGGCGACGGGATCATTGGCGTACGTTTTGAACCACAGATCGTCCGAGTCTCAGTTGGTCCTAAATATTTGATGCTCCATGGGTATGGAACAGTGATAAGTTTTCCAAAACGTTGAGCTAAAGCTTGACTATTCGGCCCATTGGTGTAAAATATAAGGGTCGATGCCACTGTGGCGGAATTGGCAGACGCGCAGCGTTCAGGTCGCTGTTTGGTTTTTCCAAGTACAGGTTCGACTCCTGCCAGTGGCATATAATACTAGGGTTTATCAGAATGATATAGCCTTAAAAAGCTACGGAATGTGTCTTAGATCAACTTTTCAGTTTTATCTAAGGCACTTTTTTAGTAGCTAAATCGCTCCAGTAAGTCGACTATTTGCTCATCTTAGTATCAAATATGAACTATGATCGGTCGAAAGACCGTCACTAGATGGAAAATGCCATACCCGAAAAAATCGGGCGTGGCGCTTTTTTGTGTTATACTAGTACAAGGTTTTAGACCCCTAGTGGTTCATGATCGCTCGAAAAAGAAAAACCAAGTAGGAACAGCGAAATTGTTTCCCAGTTCTCCAAAATCTTCCCCAACTTTAGAGTTAGGTAGGGCTTTATAGATTTGATTTTTTGAATATAAAGTAGGTAAAAAATTCACTCTATAAGATCTGCAGTGGCAATAGCGGTTTGTGATCAAAAGTTCTTTACTATTTCAGATCGATGTGTGTTTCAAATAAAGCGAGCAGTTCTATTTGAAATACCTCATATCAAAGTGCTAAAGATCGTGTTTAGTTGTCGTCAGCGACAGAAGCGTATAAAAATGTTATAATTTAGTATACGGAAGAACACTTACTCTTAGAGAGAACGGAGGACTTAGAATGATCAAACAAGAATATCAAAATATTTTAATACCTGTCGATGGTTCCAAAGCTGCTGAAAAAGCACTCGAACGTGGTGTTGAGATCGCTTTGCGTAACAAGGCGCATGTGGACATTTTGAATGTGATCGATCTAAAGCAATTTTCGGTCAGTTTTTCAGGAATGATCGATGCCAATGGAGACGCAGTTTATCAAAGTTTTGAAGATGTTGAAGGTTACTTGAATAAATTGGTCGAGCGTGTCCATG
This sequence comes from Ligilactobacillus faecis, assembly GCF_029889745.1. NCBI lineage: Bacteria > Bacillati > Bacillota > Bacilli > Lactobacillales > Lactobacillaceae > Ligilactobacillus > Ligilactobacillus faecis. The sequence continues at coordinate 111,410 of NZ_CP123639.1, read as the reverse complement.
ACTTAGGGTTAAAGGATGTTTCAGCGCATGCTCGCTTTGGTTCTCCACGAGGGATCATCGCGCGTGAATTTCCTGAAGATCATCAAAATGATCTGATCATAATGGGGGCGACAGGTTTAAACCCAGTTGAAAGATTATTAGTGGGATCGGTGACAGGTTACGTAACTCGGGTTGCAAATTGTGATGTGATGGTCGCCCGGTAAGAGTCACCTCCCAAGAGAGGTTCAAAATGCAAATAGATACGATTTCTTTGATAATTTATGCAGCGTTATTTATATTCACCGGATATAATTTGAGTTTAGCTTGGAAGTTAGCTAAACTACAGACTCAAAAGCTTTTACGCCATCCGGCTGAACTTGACCGCCAAGAAAATGAACAGCTTCAGTTGCTTAGCAAAGATAAGCGTCGTTGGAGTATTTTAGGGAGAGTCTTTTTTTGGGGGACGATCTTAGTTGCTTTAACTGGTGATCTAACGGAAGTTGCTTTCTTTTTGACGCTCTATTCGATCTGTAACATTATCGTTTTGCGGAATAATATTACAACGATCAATATTTTAGCAGTTAAGTAGGCAGGCTCGATGACTAAACAAAATTTCAAACAGTATTGTACGTTTCTTTTACAAGGTAGTGTGAGTTTGTTTGTCTTGTTACTCTTAGGGAGTTTAGTTGTCACCCAAGGGCAACGTTTAGGTCTATATTACTACTTTTTAAGTAATTATTTTCTCTTGTATCCATACAATGAGCGTTGTAAATTTCAAACACGTTTGCAAACGCGTGGAAATTTACAACGTTCACGACGAAAACAACCTGAAATGACTCGGCGAAAACAGGAGAGTGATCTTTTAAATCGGTTGGCACTCAACTTTTTGACAAGTTGTGTCGATCTTTTACTCGCACCGTTTTATTTTTTGCAAAATTATTTCAAAGAATAAAGGACGACTCAAGGAAAGCTTGAGTCGTTTTTTCATCTGCATTAAGGAATTGTTTAATTAAATACTAATTGTTTATAAAACATTATCAAAACTTATAGTTTATGATAGAAGAATTTTAAAAACATATGTTAAAAAATGATGAAAGCAAGCTAATTTTTGCTGTTGACTAATGATATAGTGCTTTGCTATAATCTCTATATTCTAATATATATTTTCAGAAAAATTATAGGGGGATTTCTATGGGTAAACTATGGAGTAAGATGACGCAAAAAAAAGATCCTAAGGAATATCAGCAAAAAGATGCACATCTACTTCAAGTGTTAGGTGTCAGGGACTTTTTGGCGTTAGGTGTAGGGACGATCGTTTCGACATCGATCTTTACTTTACCAGGGATCGTTGCAGCGCAACATGCTGGTCCAGCCGTGGTCTTATCCTTTTTAGCAGCTGCTATCGTTGCCGGTTTAGTAGCTTTTGCTTATGCTGAGATGTCTTCAGCTTTACCATTTGCTGGTTCAGCTTATTCATGGATCAACGTTGTTTTTGGTGAAGGGTTTGGCTGGATCGCAGGTTGGGCTTTGATCGCTGAATATTTTATTGCGGTAGCTTTTGTGGCTTCTGGGCTTTCAGCTAACTTACAAGGACTTTTGGAACCAATTGGCTTTAAATTGCCAGCTCAACTTTCAGCTGCTTTTGGTTCAAATGGCGGGATGATCGATGTTATTGCTATTTTAGTTATCGTGATCGTAGCGTTCTTGCTTTCACGCGGGACGTCTAACGCAGCTCAAGTCGAAAATCTATTAGTTATTTTAAAAGTAGCTGCGATCTTAGTTTTCATCGTTGTTGGTGCGACAGCGATCAAATTTTCAAATTATCAGCCTTTTATCCCACCACATAAAGTCAATCCAGATGGAACTTCGTTTGGTGGTTGGCAAGGGATCTATGCCGGGATCTCCTCGATCTTTCTCTCATATATTGGGTTTGATTCGATCGCAGCCAATGCAGCCGAAGCAAAAGATCCAGCTAAAACGATGCCACGAGGGATCTTAGGTTCTCTTTTGATCGCCGTAGCTCTTTTCTCAGGTGTATCACTTGTATTAGTCGGTATGTTCCACTACACGAACTATACGGGTAATGCTGAACCTGTTGGTTGGGCGCTACGTCATGCTGGTCATCCGATCGTAGCGACTGTTGTACAAGCGATCGCAGTTATCGGGATGTTTACAGCTTTGATCGGGATGACTTTAGCGGGTTCGCGTCTCTTGTATTCATTTGGTCGTGATAAGCTCTTGCCAAGTTGGTTAGGTGAATTAGATCAACGGAATTTACCAAATCACGCTTTGATCTTGCTGTCGATCGTAGCGATCTTTTTAGGGGCTGTTTTCCCATTTAGTTTCTTATCGCAGCTTGTTTCTGCAGGAACATTGATCGCTTTTATGTTTGTAACACTTGGGATCTATAAACTACGACCACGTGAAGGTAAAGATCTGCCTGTTCCAGGTTTTAAGATGCCACTTTATCCTGTTTTGCCAGCGGTAGCTTTTATCGGAGCTTTATTAGTCTTTTTAGGGCTCGATCATATGGCCAAATTAGTGACAGGGATCTGGTTTATTTTGGGGATCTTAGTGTATATCTTTTATGGAATGCATGCGACTGACCAAGAAGATTAAAATATAACGAAATGACCGCTGGTTAACTAGCGGTCATTTTTGATTTTATTTAGGAAGCATCAAAGTCGTATTAGAATAATGGGTGAGCCATTTTTTACGTGTGACCCGTTGTTTGAAAGTTGCAAGTGAGTTTTTTTCAAGGTAAGCAGCCGTTGGGCGGATCGTTTCAGAGAAAAGATCTTCTAAACCATATGGAGCAATAACTTCAAACCCATTTTCAGTGTAGGTCACACCAACTGCGCTACAAGTTTCAGGAAAATTTGTTAATACTGTGTCTAATTCAGTCGTTGTTGGGAATTTTTGGTTTTTAAGACTGATGTTAGTCAGTTCCCATAAATATTTCGAATGGCGTTGATTGAGTTCGGTTTTGTGCGTCAAATACTCTTCATATGATTCATTAGGGTCACAGTAGTAAATATCTAAATTGCGAGTGATGAGGTGAAAATCAAGCTTTTCTTGGGTACACCAGACGTAATCGCGGAGTGCGCCTGCACAAAGATAAGCATTTTTCAGGTGCATCTTGGCTAAGATCGAAAAAACTTCTGCAAATTCATGTTTATTTTGGATAAGTGTGATCAATTGATTATCAAGTGTCATAGTAATAGATTAAGTTGATCCTTTCGCAAAAATATTAATAACAGTATCTATGATAATACCATAGCTCAGCTTTTTTTGACAAAGATGTATCATCTTACGCAAGTCGTTACTATTTTGTAACACAAATTTAAAAAAAGGTAGTTAACAAACTGAGCTAAAAGTGTTAAATTAATCAAGTCAAGATAAATATGTTTTTTGGGAGGCTTTGTGATGGGCAATAAGCTTGATATTTTACACGAGTATCAATTAGCAGATCAAAAATGTGCTGAGCTCAACAATGTTTGCGAAAAATTACATGGAACTAAACGTAATAACCATTTAGTCGCAGTTTATGACGAAAAATTAAAACAGACTGAAAGTGAACGTGATCACTTACGGGTCATTTTACAAGCGATCGACGCTGCGGAAGATTGATCAAAAGAAGATAAGTAATACAAGGGTGACGGTAACGCCATCCTTTTTTTTACTTTTAAAATGCTAGGCGAACGTATTTTCATAAGTTCTTTAAAAATGATAGAATTAATAATATATTGCTCGGCTCAAATGATAGCCACTCAAAGAAAGGAATTTTAGGATAGATGCCGCAAAAAACGAAAAATACACCGATGATGGAACAATATCTTGCCGTAAAAAAGCAATATCCAGATGCTTTTTTATTTTATCGGCTAGGTGACTTCTATGAGATGTTTTATGAGGATGCGGTCAAAGGTTCGCAACTGCTAGAGTTGACTTTGACTGCTCGAAATAAAAATGCGGTCGATCCGATCCCGATGTGTGGGATCCCGCACCATGCTGCTCAAAATTATATCGATATTCTAGTGGAAAAAGGCTATAAAGTTGCGATCTGTGAACAAGTCGAAGATCCTAAAGCAGCCAAAGGAATGGTCAAAAGAGAAGTCGTGCAACTGATCACGCCTGGAACGATCATGGACCAAAAGAATGGGGAAGCAAGCGAAAATAATTATTTAACGGCGTTACATGAAGAGCAAGAAAAATACAGTCTAGCGTATGTTGATCTTTCGACCGGAGAGATCAAAGTTGCGACTTTGACGACACGTGATGCACTCGTAAATGAATTGTTGAGTTTGAAAACGCGGGAAGTCGTGATCGATGAGACTGTTTCACAACAGACTAAGCAAATTTTGGATAAATTAAAACTTCTGACTTCAGTTCAGGACACAAAAGTCCTCACTGCTGAAGTTTCTTATGTGACCCAAACGATCAGCGTGGCTGCTGAAAAAAACGTGTTAGAGCTACTGTTGGCCTATCTCTTAGAGACGCAAAAACGCTCTTTATCACATTTACAAAAAGCAGTACATTATGAACCATCACACTATTTGAAGATCGATCATGCTGCACAACGAAACTTAGAATTATTGCAAAATCTCCGGACTGATCGCCGACAAGGAACTTTATTGTGGCTTTTAGATAAGACTAAGACGGCGATGGGCGGGCGTTTGCTCAAACAGTGGATCATGCGCCCTCTTTTAGATAAGGAAGTGATCATCAAACGTCAGGCGATCGTTGAAAATCTATTGGAAAATTATTTTGAACGAGCAAGTTTGACTGAACAATTGACGAAAGTTTATGATCTGGAACGTTTAGCGGGACGAGTAGCTTTTGGGAGCGTTAACGGACGCGATCTGATCCAGCTCAAAACTTCGTTAGAACAAGTGCCACAGATCCGTTATCTATTAGAACAACTTGAGCCTAAACTCTATGCTGAACTTTTAAGTGAGCTTGATCCTGTTGAAGATGTCGCTGATCTGATCGAGCGGGCGATCGTTCCTGAACCGCCGATCTCAGTGACAGAAGGCAATTTGATCCAAGCAGGGTACAACACTGAGCTAGATCAATATCATGATGCGATGCGTAATGGGAAAAAATGGCTTGCTGAACTTGAAGCTAGTGAGCGAAAAAAAACAGGGATCGCGACGTTAAAGATCGGGTTCAATCGTGTTTTTGGCTACTATATCGAGGTCTCAAAAGCTAATGTAAGTAAATTAGAAGAAGGGCGTTATCAAAGAAAACAAACACTGGCCAATGCCGAACGTTTTGTTACCCCGGAATTAAAAGAAAAAGAAGAGTTGATCTTAGGGGCTGAGACGAAAGCATACGATCTTGAATACCAATTATTCAAAGATATTCGTGAACAGATCAAAGATCAGATCGAAAGACTTCAAAAATTAGCGTCTAAGTTGGCAGAGTTAGATGTCTTGCAAAGTTTTGCTAATGTCAGTGAAGAAAATCATTTTGTACGCCCAAAATTAGCAACTACAAGTCAAACGTTGCAGATCAAAGATGGCTGGCATCCAGTTGTGGAAAAAGTTTTAGGTAAGCAGAGCTATGTTCCCAATGATGTTTCATTAGCAGACGAAACAGATATTTTACTGATCACAGGGCCAAATATGTCTGGTAAAAGTACTTATATGCGGCAACTAGCTTTAAGTGTCGTCATGGCACAAATGGGCTGTTTTGTGCCAGCTAAAAGTGCAGTAATGCCGATCTTTGACCAGATCTTCACCCGGATCGGGGCAGCTGATGATTTGATCTCAGGTGAATCGACATTCATGGTCGAGATGAAAGAGGCTAATGAAGCTTTGCAACACGCGACTGCTAAAAGTTTGATCTTGTTTGATGAGATCGGACGGGGAACAGCAACTTATGACGGGATGGCGCTTGCCCAAGCGATCATTGAATATTTGCATGATCATGTACACGCAAAAACGCTATTTTCGACCCACTATCATGAATTGACGGCGCTAGAAGAAGAGCTACCGAAGTTGACTAATATCCACGTAGGGGCAGTTGAAAAAGATGGTGAGCTCGTCTTTTTACACAAGATGCAAAAAGGCCCGGCCGATCGTTCTTATGGAGTCCATGTTGCTAAACTTGCCGGGATGCCATCAGCGCTTTTGACCCGAGCCGCTACGATCTTAACGACTTTAGAGGGGCAAGCAAATGAGGGCCTGCAATTTGAAACGCAAGCAGAAGAGATCAAGGAAGCTGAAATTTCAGCAAATGATACACAACTTTCGCTCTTTGAACCGGAACTTGTGTCAGCATCAAATTCCAATGAAACAGAAGTGCTAGCAGAGTTGCATCAAACTAATTTGATGGCATTAACGCCAATGGAAGTGATGAACAAAGTTTTTGCTTGGCAAGAAAAATTAAAAAATGAGTAATCGAATTAAGGTGGATTTATGGCAAAGATACATGAATTATCCACGATCTTAGCCGATCAGATCGCAGCCGGCGAGGTCGTTGAGCGACCAGCTTCGGTCGTTAAAGAATTAGTTGAAAATGCGATCGATGCTAAAAGTACACAGATCGATATTTACGTCAAAGATGCAGGAGTAAAAGAGATCACTGTGATCGATAACGGCGAAGGCATCTTACAAGAAGATGTTGCATTGGCCTTTTTCCGCCATGCTACAAGTAAGATCACAGATCGAAACGATCTTTTTCAAGTCAAGACGTTAGGTTTTCGTGGCGAGGCCCTGCCAAGTATTGCTTCGATCGCTGATGTTAAAGTTGAAACAGCAAATATTGCTGAAACTGAAGGAACATTTTACCACGTTCGTGGGGGCAAGACGCAAACTAAACGCCCTGCAGCTAAGCGAGTGGGTACAAAGATCACTGTGACCGATCTTTTTTATAATACGCCAGCACGTTTGAAATATTTGAGTTCACTTCAAACGGAATTAGCAGCGATCAGTGACATCGTCGATCGTTTAGCTCTAAGTCACGAGCAGATCGCTTTTTCGCTTTACAATAACGAGCGCCGCCTTTTACAGACTGCTGGTAATGGTAAACTACAACAGACGATCAGCGCGATCTATGGGGTCCAAAACGCGCGACAAATGTTAGAATTTTCAGGGCAAGATAGCGATTTTTCAGTAAAGGGCTATATCTCATTGCCTAAATTGACGCGGGCTTCGCGAAATTATATCAGCTTATTAGTCAATGGAAGATATATCAAAAATAACCAGCTGTTAAAAGCGGTCTTGAAAGGCTATGGTTCTAAATTAATGGTCGGGCGTTATCCGCTCGCAGTTATCGATATCAAACTTGATCCGCTGTTAGTTGATGTCAACGTGCATCCGACTAAACAAGAAGTTCGGATCAGCAAAGAAGAGCAGCTCTGTGAGCTCGTGACGCAGGCACTAAAGGAGCGGTTAAGTCAAGAAAACTTGATCCCCAATGCCTTGCAAAATATGACGTCAAATAGGCCAAAAACAAAAGAAAAAGTGACCCAGTTAGATCTGACTTTGGCTGAAACGCAAAGTAACTATCAAACTAGACCACAAAAAAGGCATAGTACAGCTGAAGTAACGCAAGTCTTATTAGGTGAAGCTCTCAAAAAAAACGTCTCACCAAAGGTAGAGGTGACAGTTGAGCCAGTGATCATTAAAGATAAGCAACAACTGAATTCGCCACAATTACAAAAATGGGATGAAAAGTATCAAGTTACATTGAATAAAGAAAAAAAGCCGCTTGAATCAGTCGAGCTGACAGAAAAGCCTGTAAAAGAACGACCTAAATTCCCTGAGCTGACATATATCGGGCAACTTCACGGGACTTATTTGCTTGCTCAAGCCGAAGATGGCTTATATATCGTTGATCAACATGCTGCACAAGAACGGTGTAAATATGAGTATTACCGGCAAAAGATCGCCAACGTTCAACAAGTCCAACAAACTTTATTAGTGCCGCTCGTTTTGACTTACCCGACAAGTGAGGCGTTAAAGATCGCAGAAAACCGTGAAAAATTAGCTAAATTAGGGGTCTGGTTGGAAGATTTTGGGCAAAATACGTTTATCGTTCGTAAACACCCACAGTGGTTCAAAAAAGGACAAGAAGAAGAGATCGTAAAAGAGATGATCGAGTGGTTTTTAGCCGATCAACATTTGACTGTTGCTCAAGTACGCGAAAAAACAGCGATCATGATGAGCTGTAAACGTTCGATCAAGGCTAACCATCACTTAGATGAACTACAAGCTAAAGCCTTGTTGGAACAATTGAAGACCTGTGAAAACCCGTTCAATTGTCCGCATGGGCGCCCGACACTAGTTCACTTTAGTCCGACTGATCTTGAGCATATGTTCAAACGGATCCAAGATCAGCATGTTTCAAAAAGAGCAGACCTTTAAGAAAGATCTGTGGTAACATAAGAAAGTATGAGTAAAAAAGATGTATGAATATATAATCGGTAAGATCGTTAAGATCACTCCGCGCTATCTTGTTTTAGAGTGTAATGGGATCGGCTATTTGATCTACGTTGCTAACCCATTTCGGTATCAAGTCGATCAAGTAGCTGAACAAAAGATCTATGTCCATCAAGCAGTGCGGGAACAAGAGATGACACTCTATGGTTTCTATGACGAAGCTGAAAAACAACTCTTTTTAAAATTGCTAAATGTTTCTGGGATCGGTCCTAAAAGTGCCTTAGCTATTTTAGCAAGTGAAGATCACAGTGGATTGATCAATGCGATCGAACAAGAAGATGATGGCTATTTAACAAATTTCCCAGGGATCGGTAAAAAAACTGCTAAGCAGATCATTTTAGATCTGAAAGGCAAGTTGACAGAACTCACCCAAGTACAAATGTTAGGCCAACAAGGGATCACGTTGACGAAAGAACCGACGCCATATTTGACAGAAACATTAGAAGCTTTAAATGCTTTAGGCTATACTAAAACAGAGGTCAAAAAGATCGCTAAAAAGCTGGAAGATTATCAAGGTGATTCGACCGATGCTTATTTACGCCAAGCTTTACGTCTATTAATGAAAAAATAAATAAAAAGAAAGGATGACAGCTATGGAGGATGAGCGCTTGCTTTCAAATGAGCTCGAGCAAAGTGAACAAGTAGCGGAATATAGTTTACGTCCAAAAGAGTTGCAAAGCTATATCGGGCAAGAAAAACTCAAGCAAAAGATCAATGTCTATATTCAAGCTGCTAAACAGCGTTCTGAGTCGCTCGATCATGTTCTGCTCTATGGACCACCAGGTTTAGGGAAAACGACTTTAGCAACGATCATTGCTAATGAACTTGGAGTTGCGATCAAAACGACAACGGGACCTGCGATCGAGCGCCCAGGCGATCTCGTGGCACTGTTAAATGAACTTGAACCAGGTGATGTCTTATTTATCGATGAGATCCACCGAATGCAAAAAAGTATTGAAGAGATCTTGTATTCGGCGATGGAAGATTATTATATCGATATCATCGTTGGGCAAGATGCGACTGCTCATCCAGTGCGCTTTCCGTTACCACCATTTACATTGATCGGAGCAACTACCAAGGCGGGAATGTTATCTGCGCCTTTACGAGCGCGCTTTGGGATCGTTGAGCGTATGGATTACTACACTAAAGAAGAATTAGCGCAGATCGTGACCCGTTCAGCCCAAGTTTTTGAGACTCAGATCAGTACGACTGGGGCTTTAGAGATCGCTAGTCGTTCGCGAGGTACGCCTCGGGTCGCTAATCGCTTGTTAAAGCGTGTCCGAGATTTTGCTGAAGTTGCACGTAAACCAGAGATCGATCTTGAAACAGTCCGCTATGCTTTGACGATGCTTCATGTTGATGAAAAAGGTCTGGATGAAACAGATCACAAAGTCTTGCATACGATGATCGAACTTTATGGTGGCGGACCAGTTGGTCTCAATACTTTAGCGGCTAATTTAGGTGAAGAAACAGAGACGTTGGCCGATATGATCGAGCCATATTTGATGCAGATCGGTTTTATCAAACGAACTGCACGGGGACGAATGGTGACCCCAAAAGCTTATGAATATTTAGGGATCCCATTTACCCAAAATTGATTGAAGGGTGATTTTTTTGACAGACAAACATTTAACGACGGAAGATTTTGACTACTATTTACCAGAAGAATTGATCGCACAAACGCCTTTAGAAGAACGCGATCAGTCGCGCATGCTCGTGTTAGATTCGAAAACAGGTGCCTACCAAGATGACTATTTTTATGATGTGATCGATCATCTTGAGCCAGGTGATGCGTTAGTGATGAACGATTCTCGTGTTTTGCCAGCACGGATCTATGGCGTAAAACCAGAAACAGGTGGACATTTAGAAGTATTACTATTAAATAACATTGAAGGCGACAAGTGGGAAACTTTAGTCAAACCAGCTAAGCGTGCTAAAGTCGGCACAAAGATCAGTTTTGGTGATGGCGCTTTGACTGCGACCGTTTTAGAAGAATTAGATCACGGTGGTCGGATCGTAGAATTCCATTATGAGGGGATCTTTTTAGAAGTTTTAGAAAGTTTAGGTGAGATGCCTTTACCACCATATATCAAAGAAAAGTTAGACGATCCTGAGATGTATCAAACTGTTTATTCAAAAGAAGTCGGTTCAGCAGCCGCTCCAACAGCTGGGCTACATTTTACTAAAGAATTGCTAGAAAAGATCGAAGCTAAAGGTGTTAAATTAGTTTATTTGACGTTACATGTTGGTCTGGGGACTTTTAGACCTGTTAGTGTCGATAATATCGAAGATCATAAGATGCACAGTGAGTTTTATCGTCTCTCCAAAGAAGCTGCGCAAACGCTAAATGAAGTCAAACAAAATGGGGGCAAGATCGTGGCGACAGGAACGACTTCGATCCGAACGCTTGAAACGATCGGTTCCAAATTCAATGGTGAGATCAAAGCTGACAGTGGTTGGACAGATATTTTCATCAAACCAGGTTATGAATGGAAAGTCGTTGATGCTTTCATTACGAATTTCCATTTGCCAAAATCAACGTTAGTGATGTTAGTGGCCGCCTTTACGGGGCGTGAAAATATTTTACGAGCATATGAACATGCAGTTGCAGAAAAGTATCGCTTCTTTAGTTTTGGCGATGCGATGTTTATCTACTAAAAGGAAAGGAGCGTGATCGATCGTTTTCAAGATCGGTCACAAAAAGCAAATGACGGAACCAGCGATCAAATATCGGTTGATAAAAAAAGAAAAGCATACTGGTGCGCGTTTAGGTGAGATCATTACGCCCCACGGGACATTTGAGACACCAATGTTTATGCCAGTCGGAACGCAAGCAACAGTCAAATCGATCTCGCCTGAAGAGCTCAAAGCAATGGGCGCAGGGATCATTTTATCTAATACGTATCATTTATGGTTACGCCCGGGTGAAGATCTAGTCAAAGAAGCAGGTGGCTTGCATAAGTTTATGAATTGGGATCAAGGGATCTTGACTGATTCAGGTGGGTTTCAAGTCTTTTCTTTAGCTGATATGCGCAATATCACTGAAGAAGGGGTCCATTTCAAGAGCCATTTGAACGGAGCCCCGTTATTTCTTTCGCCAGAAAAAGCGATCCAGATCGAAAATGCTTTAGGCGCAGATATCATGATGAGTTTTGATGAATGTCCACCTTTCTTTGAAAGTTATGACTATATCAAAAAATCAGTCGAACGGACGAGTCGTTGGGCTGAACGTGGACTGAAGGCTCACCAAAATCCTGAAACACAGGCGCTTTTTGGAATCGTCCAAGGTGGGGGGCATGAAGATCTCCGGAAGCTGAGTGCACGTGATCTTGTCTCTTTAGATTTCCCAGGTTATTCGATCGGGGGACTTTCAGTCGGTGAGTCGAAAGCTGAGATGAACCGCGTGTTAGATTTTACTACGCCTTTACTACCTGAAAATAAACCGCGTTATCTAATGGGAGTCGGGTCACCTGACGCTTTGATCGATGGCGCTTTGCGCGGGGTCGACATGTTTGACTGTGTCTTGCCGACACGGATCGCACGCAACGGGACATGTATGACTTCACACGGTCGTTTAGTCGTCAAAAATGCTAAATATGCTCGTGACTTCTCACCGATCGATGATAACTGCGATTGCTATACATGTCGGAACTTTACGCGGGCTTATGTGCGGCATTTATTCAAGGCCGATGAAACTTTTGGCTTACGGTTGACGAGTTATCATAATCTCTACTTCTTGATCAATTTGATGAAGCAAGTGCGCCAAGCGATCAGAGATGATAACTTACTTGAATTTAGAGAGCATTTCTTTGAAGAGTACGGTTTGAATGTTAAAAATCCCAAAAACTTTTAAAAGAGTAACTGAAAGTGCTAGTGTTTAGCATTTTTTTCTGATACAGTTATAAGTAGAATATCTTAGGAGGTATAATTCGTGAATTCTTCAATTTCAACAATTTTAATGTTTGTGGTCTTCATCGCTTTGATGTACTTTATGATGATCCGTCCACAAAAGAAGCAACAACAACAACATCAAGAAATGATGAACGCTTTGAAGCCAGGCGATCAAGTCGTAACGATCGGTGGCTTACACGGTGTTGTAAGTGAAGTCAACCAAGAAAAAAATCTCGTAACGATCGATTGTGATGGTGTTTACCTTGATTTCACACGTTCAGCGATCGCACGAGTAACTAAAAAAGCTACTGCTAAAGTCGAAGAAGCAGAAGAAAAAACAGTTGAAACAACGACTGAAACAAGCTCTGTCGTTGAAAAAGAAACGACTGACGAAGATAAATAAGCTAAAAAACTGATAGGTTAGTGTTAACTTATCAGTTTTTTTACTTGCTGTTTTAGTAATGTTGAAGTATGATTAGTAAAAATACTTGGCAGTTCTGCCAAAAAGAAGGGGCGAAGGCTTTGAGAAAATTAGGTGTGATCGGGATCGGGAATGTTGGCGTAACTGTCGCTTATACTCTTGTTTCCCAAGGAATCGTTGATGAATTAGTTATGATCGATACAAATGACAAAAAGGTCTTAGCAGAAAAACTTGATTTTGAAGATGCGATGCCACGTTTGCCATACCACACAAAGATCAAGATCCAAGATTATGCAGCTTTGAGCGATGCAGATGTTGTGATCACGGCATTTGGTGATATCGAGGCTAGCATCAAGACGGGTAATCGTTTTGCTGAATTTAAGATCAATAGTAAAAATGCCGTCGAAGTGGGCACAAAGCTCAAAGAAGTTGGTTTTAAAGGCGTTTTGATCAATATCTCAAATCCATGTGATGCGATCACGACGATCTTACAACGAGAGACTGGCTTGCCAAAAGAACGAGTTTTTGGAACCGGAACATTTCTCGATACTGCGCGGATGCAACACGTAGTAGGTGACTACTTAAACCAAGATAGTCGAAATGTCGATGGTTTTGTTTTAGGCGAACACGGAAATTCCCAATTTACAGCGTGGTCGACCGTTCGCGTCAACAATAAGCCTTTAGCTGAAGTGATCAGTTTAGACGAGATCGCTTCTTTAGATGGAAAACCATCAGAAGGTGCGTGGATCGTTGCAAGTGGCAAAGGCTATACATCTTATGCGATCGCTACATGTGGGGTTCGTTTGGCTCAAGCCGTAATGTCAGACGCCAAGCTTTTTGCGCCAGCTTCAGTTTATGTTGAAGAATTTGGAACTTATTTAGGGTATCCAGCGATCATTGGCGCAAACGGAGCCGAAAAAGTCGTTCCGTTAGAATTGACTGCAGAAGAAGTTGAAAAACTAAATGAATCAGTCGCTTATATCAAAGAACACGTTGAACAATTAGGTTAAAAACGTTAAAAGGACCGCTACTCCTTAAGTAAAGAGGAGTAGCGGTCCTTTTTTAGATCATTTTTGATAAGGTTCAAAAGTCACAGCTAAGGTCAAAGGTTCGTTTGCTTTTAACCAGTAACGTTCATGGACTGGAGCGCCCCAAGAATCATCGCCCCCAACGCCCATTTCTGCTGCAAGTAAGCGAAGATAAGTGAATGGAACTTGTGGTAATTCATCTTGATGTAAAGCTTCTTCTAACATCATCGTACTGTATGGTAAAAGGCTAGCGCTAAAGGCCTGTTGATCAGCGCTCACTTTGAGTCCGAGGCCAGTTTGATCGGTAACACTTAAAGTGCGGACATCACTATGCAGACCTGTCTCTTGTGGAAGAAGATACGGTGCGACTTCTTTTTTAGCCGTTGTCTCAAAAAGACCTAAGCGTGAGCCTTCTTTACGATCAAGATAGTTTTCAGCTGGACCGCGACCATAATAACTCAAGTTTTCCAAGCGTTTTGGTAACTTGAATTCAAGCCCAAATGTCGGAAGCGAAGGTAAGTTAGCGTGACCAGGATAAGTTGCTTTAAGGTTGACTTTACCAGTGCCATCAACAGTATAAGTTACAGTGACTAATACTTTTTCTGGTAGTGGTAGTTCATACGTATAAGTAACTTGCACAGCACTTTCCAGTGTTTCAACTTTTAGATCGACAACTTTGGCAAATTTTCCAGCAGCTAACCACATAGCACGGTCAAAGCCATGACCAGCTCCGCGGTCGTTATCAGTCATTGGACGCCAAAATGTTAGTTGTGGTGTACGGGTGATAAATTCTTGACCAAAATATTTCAAAGAAACGATCCCGCCTTTATCTTTAGATAAAAGCACTTCAAAATTTTCACCTGAAAGACCAATGTTGACATCGCCTAAAACGACTTTAGGCGCTTTAGTTGGAACAAAGTTTGGAAGTTTAGGATAAACTGCTTGTCCAAAAGCAACTTTAAACCCAGCATGAGCATAAGCCGTATCATGAGCTAAACGTTGTGTCACTTCGTGGATGACTTCGCCTTCTGTGACTTCTGGATAGTCAAGTTCAAAGTGTTTTGTTTCTTGTGGTAAAACATTTAGGCGATAATCTTTTTGCCAGACAACGTGACCATCTTGTAAAACTTTAGCCGTAAAGAAGTAATCTGACGTATCGATGAACAGATTATCGTTTTTTAGTGTGACGCCAGTCTGATCTGGAAGCAATTTAACGTTTGCATAAAGCTCTTTGACTTCTTTTGCTTTAGGTGAAACTGTTCGATCTGCAAAGACAAGCCCATTACCGCAAAATTCGTAGTCACTTGGTCGGTCGTAAAAATCGCCACCATAAGCCAGGCGCTTGTGACCGTTGACTTCTTGGTAGAGCGCTTGATCGATGTAATCCCAAATGAAACCACCTTGATAATGTGGGTATTTTTCTAGATCAGTGTAAAGTTTAAAGCCTCCAAGAGAATTTCCCATCGCGTGCATGTATTCACATGAGATGTACGGTTTTTGAGGATCGTTTTGCAAGTACTCTTCGATCTCAGCTGGTTTAGCATACATCCGGCTTTCGATATCAGTAATCTGATCAAATTCGCGGTTCCAAGTGACCCCTTCGTAATGAACTAAGCGAGAAGGATCTTTTTCTCGCAAGTAATCACCCATTAGTTCGATATCTTTACCTGCGTAAGATTCGTTACCTAACGACCAGATCAAAACGCTTGGATGGTTTTTATCACGAGCATACATACTATTAGCGCGATCTAAACAAGTTGCTTGCCATTCAGGTAAATTTCCTGGAACGTTCCAAGAAGGCTCACACGCCCCCAGCTTTTGCCAAGAGCCGTGTGATTCTAAGTTAGCTTCATCGATCAAATAGATCCCGTATTCGTCGCAAAGATGATACCAGAGCGATTGATTTGGATAATGCGAAGTCCGCACGGCATTGATATTATGCCGTTTCATAAATTTGATATCCCATAACATATCTTCTTTGGTGACCGCACGTCCTCTGATCGGATCAAATTCATGGCGGTTGACCCCTTTAAAGACGATCCGCTTGCCATTTAAGTGCATCAGACCGTCTTTTAGTTCAAAGCGTCGGAAACCGACTTTAACGGTCGAAAATTCTACGACTTCATCGTTTTGATCCACTAAAGTCAATTCAAGTTCATAGAGATCAGGGCGCTCAGCACTCCAAGCGCAGACATCTGTGATCGTAGTCGCAACTTTGAGATCTGAACTAAGCGGAACGATCTTTTCAAAAACGAGTTTTTTATCAGGAGCGAGCAAAGAGACCTTTAAAGTCCGCTCGCTCAATTCACCAGTCAAAGTCGGTGTGACAGTCAATAGACCAGTTTGATAGTCATCGTCTAAAGTGGCAGAAACATTTAGATCAAAGAGATGTGTCGTTGGCGTTGCATATAAGAACACATCACGAAAAATCCCATTCAAACGCCAAAAGTCTTGGTCTTCGATCCAACTTGCACTACTGTATTTGAAAACTTCGACAGCTAAATAGTTTTCACCTTCTGTCAAATAAGGTGTTAGTTCAAAGTCGCTTGGTGTAAATGAATCTTCACTGTAGCCGACAAAATGCCCGTTCAACCAAACGTAAAAAGCAGTTGCCACACCTTGGAAAGAGATAAAGAGCGGTTTATCTAAAAGTTCGTCAGCGACTGTAAAAGTTTTGATGTAAGAAGCAACTTTATTTTTAGCCGGGACTTTAGGCGGACGTAATTCTTCATGTCCGTCCCAAGGATATTGGGTATTGACATATTTATGACCATCAAATCCTTGAGTCTGCAAGTGACCTGGAACTTGTATATATTTGAAATGTTGGTGATCAAAATCTGGTTTAGTAAAGGCAAGATCTTGGAGAGCTAGATCTGGTTCAAGATGAACACGCCAAGTCCCGTTGAGACTTTGAGTCAATTTTTTAGTTTGATCTTTTGAAGCAAAAAATTGGTGATCTGAATGAGCTGGAACGCGGTTGATTTCAAAAACAGTTGGGTCACTCAGCCAAGCTAAGCGTGGTTTTGTTGCTGTCATAGTAATAATTCCTTTCAAACAAGTTTTTATTGATGATACTTTGAGGAGATCGTCCAAAATATTTATTAGTAAATTTACTAGTTGAAAATATAAAGGAGAAGATCTTACAATCACATAGTAAACGATTACATTTAGAGAAGCAAGTCATATTTACTAAAAATATTACTTTTTAACAAAAAATTTATCACTAAAATTTGGGGGGTTAAAAGCTGTTGAGTTCTTAATAAAGCAAAGTTAGTATTAAAAGGTAGATAAAATAGGGCTTTTGGAGCGGAATACATCAAAAATAAATAAATTACTTAATTTTTAGTAAAATCAACTTGAAATTTTTCTTGAAAACGTTTAACATGAAACTTGTAAAAAAGAAAACGTTATTATTGATTTAGGAGTGATTTTATGGAAACAAAAGAACGTCCAGTAGGCAAAGTGACCTCGCGACTTGCGTATACCTTTGGCGCTTTTGGTAACGATGTCTTCTACGCAGCGTTATCGAGTTATCTGATCATGTTTATCACCTCGCACTTGTTCAACACGGGAGATCAAGCTACTAATAATCGTTTGATCAGTTATGTGACCTTGATCATCATGATCTTACGGATCGTTGAACTTTTGATCGATCCTTTTATCGGAAATGCGATCGATCGAACGAAAACACGGTGGGGCCATTTTCGTCCGTGGGTCGTGATCGGTGGAACTGTCAGTTCGATCGCTTTACTGATCTTATTTACTAATATGGGTGGTTTGAATAAAACAAATCCATGGTTATATTTATTTATTTTTGCTGTTTTATATATCACGATGGATATTTTTTATTCATTTAAAGATATCGGTTTTTGGTCGATGTTACCAGCACTTTCATTTGATTCACGCGAACGGGAAAAAATCGCTACTTTAGCGCGGATCGGTTCAACGATCGGTGGTTCATTAGTGGGTGTCGTCGTAATGCCACTTGTTTTGTTCTTCTCACTCCAAAGTAATGGGGGCACAGGGGATGATCGCGGTTGGTTCTGGTTTGCCTTTATTGTGTGTGCAACAGCTTTCTTGAGCGCTTTGGCTGTTGGTTTTGGGACACGGGAAGTTGAAAATGATCTTCGCAAAAATGAAGAAGATACTGCAGGGATCGGCGCTGTTTTGAAAATGTTAGTTAAAAATGACCAATTACTTTGGGTCGCGATCGCTTATCTTTTTTATGGGATCGGGATCAATTTAGTAAACGCGCTTGAGTTATATTACTTCACATATATCATGGGCTTTTCCAAAGGTTTTTCGATCCTTTCGGCGATCAATATGGTCGTAGGGCTCTTCTCAGTAGCTTTCTTCCCGATGTTAGCGAAAAAATTCAGTCGTAAACCATTGTTTATGGGTTGTTTAGTGATGATGCTGATCGGCTTAGGAGTCTTTTCGATCGCAGGTAGCAATTTAGCGTTAGTTTTATTTGCAGCTGAACTCTTCTTTATCCCACAACCAGTCGTTTTCTTGATCGTTTTGATGATCATTACTGACTCGGTTGAATATGGTCAATGGAAATTAGGACACCGTGATGAATCATTAGCACTTTCTGTGCGGCCATTAGTGGATAAATTTGGGGGTGCGATCTCAAATGGTGTTGTTGGTCAGATCGCAGTCTTAGCTGGAATGACAACTGGTGCGACAGCTTCTTCGATCACAGCAAGCGATCGTTTTGTCTTTAAGATCATGATGTTTGCGATCCCAGCTGTGATGATGTTGATCGGAATGTTTATCTTTGGTAAAAAGATCACCTTAACAGAAGAACGGCATGCGCAGATCGTTGCTGAACTCGAAAAGACTTGGGGCGAACAATTTGAACCTGAAAGTCCAGAAGGTGGTGTCTTAGTTGAAGAAAATACTTTAGTTGCTCATGCGCCAGTAGCAGGTGAAGTCGTTGCTCTAAAACAAGTTGCAGATAAAAACTTTGCTTCAGGTACAATGGGACAAGGGATCGCGCTCAAACCAAGTGATGGTAAAGTCTATGCTCCATTTGATGGGACGATCAAGACAGTCTTTGTTACGCGCCATGCGATCGGACTTGTTTCTGATAATGGGATACCGGTCTTGATCCATGTAGGGATCGGGACAGTTGCTTTGAAAGGAACTGGATTTGTGACTTATGTCAATGAAGGGCAACATGTCAAACAAGGTGAACAGATCATGGAATTCTGGGATCCTGCGATCAAGAAGGCTGGTCTCGATGATACTGTGATGATGACATTTACTCCAGCTGATGCGATCACTGATTTCGAACTTAAAGTGAGTCCAGGAGTCCATGTGGAACCAGAGACAGTTGTTATCGAAGTTGAAAAATAATTTTTAGGGAAGTCGTGTTAGAAAAAACACGACTCAGAACGTAGACAAACTCTATTCAAATCGGATAGAGTTTATTTTTTTATGTATTTTTATAACTATATACTTTGAAATATACGAATATAACAGGGTTTTTCCCCAGTATTTTTACCAATTTTTTTAGATTTAGGCACGCAAATATCAACCCAACTTTAGCTAGAATTTTATCAATTCCTACTTCTCGGGCGTATCTCAAGTTGTGATATTCTTTTGCCGAACCAAAATTTCTTTCGATCGTCTCCTTTCGCGCTTCATACTTTAATTTTGAGCCAGTTTGATGCCTGATATCCTCACATTTTTCCATACTATCTTGCCAAACATGACGAGCGATAACTCTTTGATGATTTTTACTTTGTGTACATTTGTGCAGTAAAGGACATTTTTCACAGATTGTAGGATCACTTTTATATTCACGATAACCACTTCGATTAGTTGTGGAGTACATTAAGATTTGATCGCCAGGACATAAATAACAATCATAATATTCATCATAAACAAAATCTTTGGGTCTAAGCGTACCAACTTTGCCCCTTGGGCGTTTATAAGGAAGAATGGGAATTATGCCTTGAGATAGTAAAAAGTGTGCGATCGTGGGTGTTTTATAGCCAGAATCAGCGATAATATATTGTGGGTCGTACTTCCGTACTTTTTCAAATATTTCAGGAAAAAGTTGCGTATCATGGATATTTCCCGCACCGACCACATAAGCTAAGAGCCACCCATTTTTATCACAGGCAGCTTGAACGTTATAGGCAAAAACCTGTTTGTGTTCACCCTTATGAAACCATCCACTATCAGGATCAGTTTTAGATATTTTTACTTGTCTAGTTTTTTTTTAGGTTTTTCTTCTTTTAAGGGTTTCTTTTGATGTTTAGCTCTATCTACATTTATTTCTTTTTCGAGATCTTCACTCATAAATTTTGACTTAGTTTCAATAACTTCAGTAGTATATTTACGGCTGTTAGCAGCAGCTTTCAAATGAGTTCCATCAATAAAGATATCAGTTGTGTCGATAAGATCATTTTCTAAACAGAGTTTCAAAATATGAGCAAAAATAGCTTCTATTACATGGCTTTCAGCAAATCTTCTTTTATAATTTTTACCGTAGGTAGAGAAATGAGGAACAGGATCATTTAAACCTAGTCCTAGAAACCATCGATAAGCGACATTAACTTGAATTTCTTTGATCGTTTGACGCATAGAACGAATACCAAATAGATTTTGGATCAAAGGAATCTTTATGAGTAGTACAGGGTCAAGACTAGGACGACCATTATTTTTACAATAGGAATCTTCGACAAGATCATAAATAAAAGAGAAATCAATAATTTGATCAATTTTACGGAGTAAATGATCTTTTGGGACCAAATCATCTAGAGAAGTACGAGCATATTCACAGCGTTTGAGATTGGGATCACTTTTGTGAAGCATAATGAGCACCTCCGTAACCGTTTTCTTTAATTATACAAAAAAAGTCACCAGAGCACATACTCTGATGACTTAGTCTACATTCTGAGTCGTGTTAGAAAAAACACGACTTTTTTAGCTCTAGTTCTAGATTGTTTGTTGAAAAAAATCAGTATTTTCGCTACAATACAGGAAAATAGAAAGAAAGAAGGTTCTTAGTTCATGGATCATACAAAAAACGACCCTCAGTTATGGGCTGCGATCGCAGCCGAAGAAAACCGACAACAAGGCAATATCGAGTTGATCGCTTCAGAAAATATCGTTTCAGAAGCAGTCTTAAAAGCCCAAGGCAGTGTTTTGACTAATAAGTATGCAGAAGGTTATCCTGGGAAACGATATTACGGTGGGTGCGAATTTGTCGATGTTGTTGAGCAATTAGCGATCGATCGTGCCAAAGAGCTTTTTGGGGCAAGTTATGCCAATGTCCAACCGCATTCGGGGTCACAAGCTAACGCAGCTGCGTATAAAGCTTTGATCGAGCCAGGTGATACTGTTTTAGGCATGGATCTAGCTAGCGGAGGTCATTTGACCCACGGTTCGCCAGTCAACTTTAGCGGACAAACATATAACTTTGTTGGTTATAACGTTGACCGTGAAACAGAACAAATCGACTACGAGGCGGTTTTAGCTTTGGCCAAAGAAGTCCGGCCGAAGTTGATCGTAGCTGGAGCGAGTGCTTATCCACGCCAGATCGACTTTAAACGTTTCAAAGCGATCGCAGATGAAGTAGGAGCTTTCTTTTTAGTTGATATGGCGCACATCGCAGGACTAGTCGCAGCTGGAGAACATCAAAATCCAGTTGAATATGCTGATATCGTGACCACGACAACACATAAAACATTACGTGGACCACGAGGCGGGCTGATCTTGACAAATGATGAACAATTGGCTAAAAAGATCAATAGCGCTGTTTTCCCGGGCTTACAAGGTGGTCCGTTAGAACATGTTATCGCGGCTAAAGCAGTTGCTTTAGGAGAAGCTTTGACACCAGCTTTCAAAGCTTATGCTGCTCAAGTTATCAAAAATGCACAAGCGATGGCAGAAGTTTTTGCAAAAGTGCCAGAATTAAAAATGATCTCAGGCGGAACTGATAATCATTTGCTGTTACTCGATGTACGTGGTTTTGGATTAAATGGTAAAGAAGCCGAACAGCTTTTAGATAGTGTTTCTCTAACAGTCAACAAAAATTCGATTCCATTTGAGACGCTCAGTCCTTTTAAAACAAGCGGGATTCGTTTAGGAACACCAGCGATCACAAGCCGTGGCTTTGATGAAGCTGATGCTAAGACGGTGGCAGAGTTGATCGTCTCTGTTTTACGCTCCAATGGCGATGAAGCTACTTTAGAAGCAGTAAAAGCTAAAGTAAAAGAACTGACAACAGCTCATCCGATCTATCAATAAACGAATATAAGAAAAGACACCTTCAAATTTGATATGATTCCCCTAGAGTGGACACGGAAATAATAAAGATTCTGTGATCACTCTAGGGGGATTTTTTATGTCTAGAAGAACTACTAAACATACACTTGAAGAAAGATACCAGGCAGTCTCCGAGTATCTTAGTGGACAATATAGTAAGTACTTTATCTGCCGGAAATATACCATTTCTAAAAATACATTTGATAATTGGATCAGAAAATACAAAGCTGGCGGTTTAGATGGCTTAAAAGAGTCTAGAACCTGGAAAGAATATTCAGTTGAATTAAAAACAACTGCGGTTCTAGAATATTTAGAAAATGGACGTTCACCAAAGAAAATTTGTGATAAATACAATATTTCGAGTGTTTCGGTTTTACGTAAATGGATCAACTTGTATACTAATGGAAAAGGCTTTAAAGCTACCATTGGAGGTCGTAATAGAATGAAACATGGACGTAAAACTACTTTTAAGGAACGGCTCGAAATAGTTCAGTATACACTTGCTAATAATAAGAATTATCACAAAGCGATCGATAAATATAATGTTTCTTATTCCCAAGTCTATAATTGGGTCAAAAAGTTTGAAGTAGATGGCGAAAAGGCATTATACGATAATCGTGGTAAAACAGTTAAAGATCGTGATTATAAGACTCTTTCTGAAACTGAGCGTCTCAAGCTTGAGATCCTACGTTTGAAAGAACGTAATAAATATCTAGAAGCAGAAAATATCGTTTTAAAAAAATTGGACGAACTCGAAAGGAGGAGATAAGCTTTATACCTAAAAATCTGCGTTTTAAAGCTATTCAGGAAGTTCTTAAAGAGTTTCCACAAATTGAACTCTGGATCCTTTGTGCGATCTTAAATGTATCGCGCTCAGGGTATTATCGTTATTTAACTGCTCCAAAATCACAATGTACTTTGGAAAATGAATGGTTAAGTGAGATCATAAAAAAAGAATTTCATGCTTTAAATGGAATTTACGGTTCTAGAAGAATGACTCTTCTTATCAATCGAAAGTATCAAAAACAATATAACTTCAAACGTATTCGTCGCTTAATGAGAGTCCTTGGTTTATATTCAGTAATTCGTCGCAAACGCCGAGGTTGTACTCGTTCAGAACATTTAAACTACGAAGAAAATACTTTAGGTCGTGATTTTTCCGCTACTAGACCTAATCAAAAGTGGGTGACTGATGTCACTTATTTAGAATATGGCTTAGGACAAAAAGCTTATTTAAGTGCGATCAAAGATCTATACGATGGATCTATCATAAGTTTTGAAATTAGTAAAAGAAATGATAATCGGCTTGTCATGAAGACTTTAGAAAAAGCATTCACGCATTTAAATGAAGCTAATCTACTTCTTCACAGTGATCGTGGATTTCAATATACTTCAAAGGAATATCTTCGGTTGACCTCAAGGCATGGTGTTACAAGAAGTATGTCTCGAGTGGGGAAATGTATCGATAACGCACCAATGGAAAGTTTTTGGAGTCATTTCAAGACAGAATGTTATTATTGGCTAAAATGTGAAACATATGGAGAACTTGTAGAAATGATCGAAAACTATATCAAGTTCTACAATACCCAACGTTACCAAATAAAACTAAACAGCCTGACTCCAGAAGAATACCGGAATCAGGCTGCCTAGAATTTTAATTATTTAGTTGTTCACTTGACGGGTCTCAGATCAATTTTGAAGGTGTCTTTTTGTGCATATATCAATTTAATGAGATTCAGCCGGAAATCCCGTGACTTCAGTCATGGGATGGATAGGCCCTATCAAGCTCCGTAAGGGGCTTTTTTCATCTCATTGTATTTTTGATCGTTTATATATTTTTCAACTACTTCTTTACTCATATTACCTAACGTGCTCATGTAGTAACTAGGAGACCATAAATGACCACTCCAGTATCGAGACTGCCGAATTTCCGGGTGTCGACGTAAGAAAATAAAGGCACTTCTGCCTTTGAGCGCTTTGATGGCGCTAGTCGGTGCCTTGCTAGGCGGAAAGCTAATTAAGACATGAACATGGTCAGGCATAACTTCCATTTTCTCGATTACGATTTCGTTATCCTCGGCTACTTGCCATAGGATATCCTTCATTTCGTTTGATAACTCATCAGTAGTAAAAGTTTTATGACGATATTTAGTAACCCAAATTAGATGGAAATGGAAGTTATAGATATATCGTCTGGTATATACTGCGTCTTTGATTTTATCTTTACTCATTTTATTTACCCCTATATTTATTATCATTGACATATGATACAATATCATTATATCAATTAAGGAGGTGGAATCAAATGAAGTCAATGGCGAAAATGCAATATCATTATGGCCTGAAAATGCGTTGCTACCCTAGTGACCAACAAAAGCAGTTGATTAAAATTAACAGTGACGCTAGTCGCTTTATCTATAACGAAATGGTTGCGATCGGTAAGGAACTGATGCAACTTCGCAGAGTTAAGTTACCGATTGACACAGTCCAGGAGCGTATTAAGCAACTAACTATGCGTCAAAACGCTAAACAAATGTCTAATCACTATCAATTTTTAGAAGATAAACGAATTGACAGTTTGGCGAAAGCTAATGCCATTCAGAACTACCGAAAAGCTTGGAATGCCTTTCGGAAGGTTCACACTGCTGGTGTTCCTAAATTTCATCGAAAGAGTTATCGCTGGCGTTATCAAACTAATTGTCAATACCCAGGGCAAAAGACTGCGTTACTAACTAACGGTACAGTATGTTTTTTAGATAAGCACCATGTTAAAGTGCCTAAAATTGGTCGGTTACGGATTGCGGGTTCTCAAGCGCGCCTATTGAAAAGAGCGTGTGAAACTAGAATTGGCACAGTAACTTTGACTAAAGATCCAGCAGATCGCTTTTTCATATCAATGCAACTAGCTTCAGATGAACCTTTTGTTAAAGTGTCCAAGGCTAATCACGGACATATTGGAATTGATCTTAATACTGATAATTTCTTAACCGATAATGAAGGTAACACAGTTCCTAACCCACGATATTATCGTACTATTAAAGGCAAATTAGCTAAAGAACAGCGTATTCTATCTAGACGACAACGCCGTGCCAAGAAAGAACATCGCTCTTTACAGAATAGTAAAAATTACCAAAAGCAACGCTTGTTAGTTGCCAAACTCCATGCCAAAGTAATGAACCAAAGACATAATTTTCTCCAACAAATCTCTACTGCACTAATCAAGAACCACGATTTAGTAGTAGCTGAGGAGTTGCGTAGTAAGAATATGCTCAAGAATCATGCTTTAGCGCTTAGTATTTCTGACGTTGGCTGGCGAACATTTCTCGGCATGTTGGCTTATAAAGCTAAGCTGTATAATCATCAGTTCGTGACTGTCAGCCCGAAAAATACTACTCAAACTTGCAATGATTGTAGTTTTATCATGGGAACTAATAACACCGAGAAACTAACCTTGGCTGATCGTGAATGGACGTGTCCTAATTGCGGTATTCATCATATTCGTGACTGGAATGCAGCTAAGAATATTCTGGATAAGGGAATAGCTAAACTAGCCTAGCTTATCTGTCCCTATGGCAACCTGGGGACATAAAAGGCGTTGGTAATTAGACGACCGCTACTTGATTGCAACCTTGGTTGGTCAAGCAAGTTGTCCCTATCTACGCAAATTGTGGTCTGAAATCCACGAGGATTTTCGGCTCACAAGCCATTGACTTTAGTCAGTGGTGGTTGACACTACTGTCACGCAAGATCAATTTTGTCTTTAAAGTGATCATTTGAGGCACAAGTTGTTTTTGTGTTGCTAAGTTATCAAGTAAGCTAACTGCACTAGCTCCCATTTGTTCAGTGAAAACTTTGATACTACTTAAGGCCGGGAAAGAATATTTTGCAAGTGAAGTATCGTTAAATGAGATCAAACTCACTTGTTCAGGAACTTTGAGGTCAGCTTCTTGCAAAGCCCGTAAAGCGCCGACTGCGATCGCATCATTAGCAATGAAAAAAGCCTCAGGTAGTTGATCTTTAAGCTCTTTTAAAGCCGTTTGCATCATGTGGTAACCTGATTCGGGAGAAAAATTCCCAATATAGACATAACGCGGATCATAGAGGCCAAGATCGCTCAAGTAAGTTTTAAAAGTCCGAAAACGTGGGTCGATCAGTGAATCGGTCTGATCGGCGGTTTTTTCTTCCCCAGCGAGTAGGCCGATCCGTAATTGCTCATGAGTTATGAAATGGTCTAAAGCACTTTTGACAGCCCCTTCAAAATCAGAGACGATGCAGTTATAGCCATTTGTAAGCATATTATTGTCGACAAAGACTAGGTTGTCGTTTAGTTCAGCGATTTTTTGCGCTTCTTTAACGCTGTATTTTCCGATCGCGATCACGCCATTAACTTGTTTAGCTTTATCTAGCGAATCGTTATGAAAAATTCGAGTTACTTCATAGCCTAATTGATGCGCTTGTTTTTCGATCCCTAAACGGATCGCATAATAGTAAAGATCATGGACTTCTTCTTGTTCAGTATACCATTGGATGATCGCAACACGTTTTTCTTCGTTTTGTTCAAGCTGTTTTTTTTGTTTTGTATGTTTGACGTAGCTAAGTTCTTCAGCGATCTTGAAGATCTTGTTGCGCGTCTTATCACTAACTGACATCGTTTCATCATAATTTAAAACGCGTGAAACAGTTGCGGCTGAGACGCCAGCTTTAGCTGCGATATCTTTGATCGTGGCCATAGTTCAAAATTCCTTTCTAAATATTTAGAACAATTAATTGAGGTTTTGTTCAATTATAGCATAGATCTAGTAAAAAAAAGAAAGTCTGTGCACTTTTTTAGTAAAGCTAAAAAGCATTAATAGAAGATATACTAAAAAATTTAGAGTTATTTTTACTAAAAATTAAGTAAAAATAGTTGATAAAAAATGTCAGCTCTCCTATAATAATACTTGTAAATAAAACGCTTACCTAAAATAGAAAAGAGGCTATCAAAATGAAAAAAGAAGAATTACAGCAACGTTTTAAAGCGATCTTTGGCAAAGAGGCAGAAGGAACATTTTTCTCACCTGGACGGATAAATTTGATCGGTGAACATACCGACTATAATGGTGGGCATGTTTTCCCATGTGCGATCACACTTGGAACATATGGTGCAGCTGCTAAGCGAGACGATCAACGGTTACGTTTCTATTCTGAAAACTTTGCTACAGAAGGGATCATTGAAGTCGATCTGGCAGATCTTCATTTTGATAAAGCAGATAAATGGACTAATTATCCAAAAGGAATGATCCATTTTCTAAAAGAAGCAGGGCATCAGATCGAGCAAGGTTTGGATGTTTATGTCAATGGAAATATTCCAAATGGGTCGGGGCTATCCTCGTCTGCTTCCTTAGAGCTTTTGATGGGTGTGATCGCTGAAAAGCTTTTTGATCTCAAACTCGATCGCTTAGATCTAGTCAAGATCGGGATGCAAACAGAAAATGATTTTATTGGCGTCAATTCTGGGATCATGGATCAGTTTGCGGTTGGAATGGGGCAAAAAGATCAAGCGATCTTGCTTGATACGAATACGCTTGAATATGAACTAGTTCCGTTAGACCTAAAAGATAATGTGATCGTGATCATGAATACGAACAAACGGCGTGAATTAGCCGATTCTAAATATAATGAACGGCGCAGTGAATGTGAGACAGCATTAGCAGAGTTACAAAAAGGTGTAACAGTTGACAGTTTAGGTGCGTTAGATGAACAGACTTTTGATGAATATAGTTATTTGGTCGCCGACGGAGCCCGTTTGAAACGTGCGCGACATGCAGTCTTTGAAAATCAACGAACATTGAAAGCACGTGAAGCATTACAAGCTGATGACTTAGAAAAATTTGGACGTTTAGTCAATGCCTCCCATGTTTCCCTTGAACATGATTATGAAGTAACGGGTAAAGAGTTAGATACGCTTGCACACACAGCTTGGCAACAACCAGGTGTTTTAGGGGCACGGATGACAGGTGCTGGCTTTGGGGGCTGTGGGATCGCTATAGTCAATAAAGAACAAGTCGAAGCTTTCAAAGAAAATGTCGGTAAAGTTTATGAAGAAAAGATCGGTTATGCGCCAGCCTTTTATATTGCTGAGATTGCTGATGGGACAAAACAACTTTAAGATAGGGGATTGATCGAGATGGAAGAGACTTTAGTGGAGCGCTTTGTCAAAAAAGTGATCGAAGTAAGTGATTATGAAGAGTTAGATACCATTTATTTAAAAAACCGCGTCTTAGCTTTAGTAGGTGAAAATGGGAGCGATCGTTTGGCTAAAAGCCAAGCATTGATCTCTTTAAAAGATGAACTTGTTGCTTTAGCCGTCGAAAATGGAACTGTCGGTGAAACTTTAAATGAACAAGATAATCTAGGCGCAGAGTTGATGGATCTGATCACACCGTGTCCAAGTCGTTTGAACAAGCAGTTCAATGAAACTTATGCTGTCGATCCAAAACAAGCGATCGCTGATTTTTATGCGTTGAGTAAAAGAAACGATTACATCAAGACTAAAGCGATCGCTAAAAATATCGCTTATAAAGTTGCGACGCGCTATGGTGAGCTTGAGATCACGATCAATCTATCTAAACCAGAAAAAGATCCCAAAGCGATCGCTTTAGCTAAGACGATGAAGCAAAGTGGTTATCCTAAATGCCAGTTATGCCTAGAAAATGAAGGCTATCAAGGTCGGATCGACTATCCAGCACGGGCAAATCACCGGATCATCAGATTTACACTTGATGATGAAACTTGGGGGTTTCAATATTCACCATATGCCTACTTTAACGAACATTGTATCTTCTTAGACGCTAAACACGAACCGATGGTGATCAATGCGAAAACATTTGCCCAACTCCTCGAGATCGTAGCTAGCTTTCCAGGGTATTTTGCTGGAAGTAACGCAGATCTGCCGATCGTAGGAGGATCGATCCTATCACATGAACATTATCAAGGCGGATGTCATACATTTGCCATGGAAAAAGCCCAACTTGAAAATGAATTAGTCTTTACTGATTTTGAAGACGTCAAAGCCGGGATCGTTAAATGGCCAATGTCAGTCATTCGCTTGAATGGACCTGATAGGGAACGTTTAGTTGCTTTAGCTACTAAGATCTTGAAGCATTGGCAAAATTACTCTGATAAAGAAGCTTCGATCAAAGCTTATACCGCTAAAGAACCACACCATACGATCACTCCGATCGCACGTAAACGTGGGACAAACTATGAATTGGACCTTGTTTTACGAGATAACCAAACTTCTGAACAATATCCAGATGGGATCTATCATCCACATAAAGATGTCCAGCACATCAAAAAAGAAAATATCGGTCTGATCGAAGTTATGGGGCTTGCGATCTTACCGCCACGTTTAAAAGATGAGTTAGTTGAAGTAGAGAAATACTTGCTCGATCGACCAAATCAGATCGCACCATACCATTTAGAATGGGCAAAAGAGCTCAAACAAGCCCATCCTGAGGTGGCTGAAGAAAATGTTGAGCAGTTGGTCAAAGAAGCAGTGGGAGAAGTATTTACACGGGTCTTAGAAGATGCAGGAGTCTTCAAACAAGATCAAGCAGGTCAAAATGCTTTTATGCGTTTTGCAGAAAGTGTCGGGTTAACAAAATAAAAAAATGCAATTATTAAGTTGGAAGGAAGAAACTATCTATGCAGAAATTGATCGAATTTGATGAAAAAAATAAAGTTTTCCATTTACACAACGATAAGATCTCATATCTTTTTGGGATCGAAGAAGGTGGCTACCTAAGTCATTTATATTTTGGTAAACGCGTTTTAGGTTACCATGGACAGTTGCGCTACCCAAGAGTTGACCGAGGCTTCTCAGGAAATTTACCAGGAAGTTTGGACCGCACTTATTCGCTCGATTCGTTGCTCCAAGAATATAGTGGAACTGGTGCTTGTGATTATCGGACTCCAGCTTTAGATTTACAAAATGAAGATGGCTCTTATGCTGTACGTTTAGTTTATCAAGGGCATAAGATCACGGCAGGAAAGCCTAAATTGCCTGGACTCCCGGCTGCCTATGCAACAGATGAGGAGGCGCAAACGCTAGCTGTCACTTTAAAAGATGAACTGACAGGTGTCACAGTGACGCTCTTGTATACGATCTTTAAAGACCTTGCTATTATTGCTCGTTCAGCTAAAGTGACAAATGCTGGTAGTTCAAAAGTTGCTTTGAAAAAAGTTGCTTCGATGCAAATGGATCTATTACGACAAGATATGGATGTGATCTCTTTACCTGGGGCCCATGCTAACGAGCGCCATCTTGAGCGGGAAAAGATCGGTCAAGGGCGTAAAGTTTTTGAAAGTCGTCGGGGAGCTTCGAGCCATCAAATGAACAGTTTTATTGCTGTTTTAGAGCATAAAGCAGATGAATTTTCAGGTGATGTGTATGGCTTTAACTTAGTTTATTCTGGAAATCACAGTTTTGAGATCGAAAAAGATCAATTTGAACAAACCCGGATCGTGGCTGGGATCAATGATTTTAATTTTGAATGGCAACTCGAAGCTGGTGAGTCATTCCAAACACCAGAAGTTTTATTAGCCTTTTCTAGCCATGGCTTAAATGAAATGAGTCAAAATTACCATCAATTGATCCGAGAACATATCGTTCGAGGAAAATTTAAACACCGCGAACGCGAGATTTTAGTCAATAACTGGGAAGCGACTTACTTTGATTTTAACGAAGAAAAATTAAAAACGATCGTTGACGAGGCAAAAGAACTTGGGATCGAGATGTTTGTTTTAGATGATGGTTGGTTTGGCAAGCGTGATAACGATAATACTTCTTTAGGAGATTGGAGTGTCTACGCTAAGAAATTCCCTAATGGTCTTAAACATTTTGCCGATTATGTTCATGCTCAAGGTTTGAAATTTGGTCTATGGTTTGAACCTGAAATGATCTCGCATGAGTCTGAACTTTATAAAGAGCATCCCGAATATTTGATGCAAGTTCCAGAGCGAATTCCAAGTCCGTCACGTGATCAATATGTCTTAGACCTGACTCAAAAAGCTGTGCGAGAAAACATCGTTGCACAACTCAGTGCGTTGTTAGACGAAGGCTATATCGACTACATCAAGTGGGATATGAACCGCCATATGTCAGATGTTTATTCGGTCGCTTTACCAAAAGAAAAACAAGGTGAAGTTTACCATCGTTATATGTTAGGCTTGTATGAAGTGCTTGAGACTTTGACAACTAAATATCCTGATGTCTTATGGGAAGGATGCTCTGGTGGTGGCGGACGTTTTGACACTGGTTATGCGTACTATATGCCTCAATCATGGACAAGTGATAATACTGATGCGCTTGCTCGGCAAACGATCCAATATGGCACTTCTCTTGTTTACCCACCTTCAGTCTTTACGGCGCACGTCTCAGCTGTTCCAAATCATCAAACGGGTCGAATCACACCATTTAAGACAAGAGGTGCTGTGGCGATGAGTGCGGTCTTTGGCTATGAACTTGATCTGACAAAACTGACGGTGGAAGAAAAACAAGCAGTCAAAGAACAAGTCGCATTATATAAAAAGATCCGTCCGCTCGTACAGTTTGGCGATTTTATCCGCTTGAAAAATCCGGCTTTAGGTGATCAATGTGCTTGGATGTTTGTGGCTAAAGATAAAAGTGAAGCTTTAGTCTTTGACTTTGGGCGTTTGGCACAAGCACAGCCAACACTGACAAAAACGAAACTAGCTGGATTAGCTGAAGCAAAGGTCTACGAAGAAGTGACTTCAAAAGCAAAGGCTACTGGGAGCGAATTGATGGAACTTGGTTTTTATGATCCAGTCGTTCGTCATGATTTTAGCGCGCAAATGTATCATTTTAAAGCTCTCGATTAAGAAAGAAGCTCTTGTTTGATTTTTTCAAACGAGAGCTTTTTTCTGTGCTATAATCTTGATGATAAGTTGTTTGAGTATCCAACTTAAAAAGGGAGGCACTTGACCCTAAGGACTCGACACAAAAGCTAAAGTTCAAAGAGAAAGGTGTTGAAGATAAGGACAAAAGACAAATGCAGTCTGAAGTCCTTAAAAGATGAGAAAATGGATCTGGACTTTGATCATAGGATGTGCACTGCTTTTTGGTGGTTGGTTCATTGTTGAACAGACGTTGCGTGACACTGCAAGTCAGCAATATGAGAAAACAACGATCCCGACATTGTTTATACACGGTTATGGGAGCAGCTATCGGGCAGAAGAGCAGATGACAAAAGCGATCGTCAAAGCAGGGGTGACTAAAAATGTGATCCGTGCTAACGTAGCTAAAGATGGAAATGTCAAATTGAGTGGGGTTTTGCCGCAAAATGCGTATAATCCACTAGTCGAAGTTGATTTTTCTGATAACAAACAAACTGATCAACATAAAAATGGTAAATATTTAAAAAATGTTTTAGTTAAGTTACAAAAGACGTATGGCTTCAAGAAATTCAATGTTGTGGCACACTCAATGGGCAATATGGCAGTTGCTTATTATATGCTAGATAATGCGTCAGATAAGTCATTACCTAAGCTCCAAAAACAAGTTGATCTTGCTGGGCATTATAATGGGATCTTAGGTTTAAATGATGAGCCTAAAACTTATGCTCTACAAGAAAATGGCCTGCCATACGATCAGACTGAAACTTATAAGGAACTGTCAGCTTTGAAAGAGAAATACCCTAAGGCTCAAGTGCAAGTTTTGAATATTTATGGCGACCTTGACGATGGTTCAAATTCAGACGGGCGTGTCAATAATGATTCTTCGAAAGCGTTAGCCGCGTTATTAAAAGGGCGAGCTCGTTCATATCAAGAACTTGAGATCAAGGGGGAAAAAGGACAACATAGCAAACTACATGAAAGTGCAAAAGTTGATCGAGCGATCATTGACTTTATTTGGAAAAAATGAGTTAAAGTGATTTTTGGTCGAATGCGGTCAAGCCAGCTATAGTTGTTTATGAAAAATTGAGATCTAGGAAGGATAAAGCCAGACCATATTGGGCTGGTGGTGACAAAAGTGGATTTTAATGAGATCGAAAAATTGATGAATGATTTTGAAAACTCTGAGATGCGTGAGTTAGAGATCACGGCAGATGGATTTCATATTCGTTTGAGCAAGAATGAAACTTCAGTGAATGTAAAAGCAAATGAAAAAGGCCACAAGGATCAAGTTACAGAGGACGAAAAAGCAATAGATTATATCAGATCACCGTTAGTTGGTAGTGTCTATCTTCAACCTAAACCAGATGCTAAGCCCTTTGTCGAAGTTGGTTCACATGTTTCCCCAGGAGATGTCGTTTGTATCGTAGAAGCAATGAAAATGATGACTGAAGTCAAGAGTACTCAAGCTGGTGTTATTACTGAGATCTTAGTTGAAAACGAAGATCTTGTTGATTATGAGCGACCATTATTTAAGGTAAGGCACTAGGCTACAAAGGGGAAAAATCGATGTTTTCAAAAGTATTAGTGGCTAATCGCGGAGAGATCGCGGTCAGGATCATCCGCTCCTTAAAAGAGTTAAAGATCAAAACAGTTGCGATCTATTCAACCGAAGATCGTGATAGTTTGCATGTACATCTAGCCGATCAAGCGATCTGTGTCGGAGGGCCACATCCAAAAGATTCATATTTGAATATGAAAAATATTTTGGCTGCCGCACTTTTGACGGGGGCGCAAGCGATCCATCCAGGCTTTGGTTTTTTAGCTGAAAATAGCCAATTCGTAGAATTATGTGAAATGTGTGGCTTGACGTTTATCGGACCGCGGTCAGAAACGATCGAATTGATGGGAAACAAAGCAAATGCGCGGATCGAGATGCAAAAACATCAGATCCCAGTCATCCCAGGGAGTAAAGGTTTTTTGACCGATGCAACTGAAGCAAAGCGCGTAGCTAAACAAGTAGGCTATCCAGTCTTGTTAAAAGCGGCTGCTGGTGGAGGGGGGAAAGGTATTCGGCGGGTTGACGATGAAGCTCACTTAGAAAAAGCCTTTGATGAAGCTAAAAGAGAAGCTAAAGCTTCCTTTGGCGATGAACGAATGTATTTAGAAAAGATCATGGAAGATGTTAAACACATTGAAATGCAGATCTTCCGTGATTTAGCAGGTCATACAGTCTATTTTCCCGAGCGTGATTGTTCGTTACAAAGAAATAAGCAAAAGATGTTAGAAGAAAGCCCTTCTGATCTGCTTTCACCAAAAGAGCGGAAAACTTTAGGTGAGTTGGCTGTCCGCGCGGCTGAAGCGTTGGACTACCGCAACACAGGCACGTTAGAATTTTTGATGGATGAACAGCATCGTTTTTACTTCATGGAAATGAATACACGCTTACAAGTCGAACATACTGTGACTGAGATGGTGACGGGAGTTGATCTTGTAAAAGCCCAAGTCAAAGTCGCTTTCGGAGAAGATCTTCCTTTTACGCAAAAAGATATCAAAGTCTTAGGGACAGCGATCGAGTGTCGGATCAATGCTGAAGACCCACTGTGTGACTTTGCTCCGTCTGTGGGACAAGTCGATTATTTGTATTTTCCTGTAGGAAACTTAGGGATGCGGATCGACTCTGATCTTTATGTAGGAGCTAAGATCTCACCTTACTACGATTCGATGATCGCTAAAGTGATCGTTTTAGGCAAAGATCGGGCCGAAGCGCTTGAAAAATTAAAGCGGGCACTTGATGAATTGGTGATCTCAGGTGTTAAAACGAATCAAGCCTTCCACAAAGCGCTCTTAGAAGACGCAACTTTTTTGGCAGGTAAAGCCAAGACTGATCACGTTGAAAAAGTTTTATTACCACGTTTTAAAAAGAACGTCAACTAGTGATCTAAAAGCGCAACTTATGACCTAATGTTTTATAGAAAAGCTAAGATGTGAGGTAAATATATAGGTCACAGTTTAGGTCTTAGGCGCTGGAAATATTTTTATTGAGAGTAGTAGATAAAAGCAAGAAAGGAAATATATAATTCTTTTCTCAAATGTAATTTAGACTAAATTTGATTATATTTGCTCACATATTATATAGCAAAAAACTTGATGCGACCATTTGAAAGTAAAATACAAGGTAAGCTACCTAAAGCAGATCTACAGGCAGCAAAAAAAGTACCTATTGGTTTATGGCAAGCCTGCCCCAAATGCGGAGCAGAGATCTTTTATAAAGATCTTGGGGTTTATGATCAATGTCCTAAGTGCTTTTATGGTTTTCGGATCAAGGCTAGAAAACGGCTCATTTGGCTAGTCGATGAATTTGAAGAGTTGGATCAAGAAATCCAAACAACTGATCCGTTAGCTTTTCCGACTTATACAGAAAAATTACAGAAAGCCCAAACTCTTACACAGTTGAACGACTCTGTTCTGACTGGAAAAGCTAGGATCGCAACGCAGACCTTTTTCCTTGGGATCATGGATCCGAATTTTATCATGGGTTCATTAGGGACCGTGGCAGGTGAAAAACTCACGCGTTTATTTGAAAGAGCAACTAAAGAACGGCGGCCAGTCGTAGTTTTTACCGCTTCAGGTGGAGCGAGGATGCAAGAAGGGATCTATTCTTTGATGCAAATGGCAAAGATCTCAAATGCTGTGGCTAGGCATGCTCAGGCAGGGCTTTTATATATCTCAGTTTTAACAGATCCGACGACTGGTGGAGTGACAGCTAGTTTTGGGATGCAAGGCGATCTTATTTTAGCTGAGCCACATGCGACTATAGGTTTTGCAGGGAAACGGGTGATCGAACAAACGCTCAAACAAAAAGTTCCAGCAGACCTTCAAAGTGCAGAAACAGTATTAAAAAACGGATTTATCGATGCGATCGTCAAACGTTCAGACCAAAAGCAAACTTTAGAACGACTTTTACGCTTGCATACTGAGGTGGAAAAATAATGGTAGAAAAAAAGAATGCCCATCAGATCGTTTTAAACGCACGTTCTGATCAAAAGATCACGACGCAAACGTTGATAAAGAACCTATTTTCTGAATTTTTTGAACTCCATGGCGATCGTGTAAGTGGTGATGATCCGGCGATCATTACGGGGGTGGCCTATTTTTTAGGGCAGCCAGTAACAGTGATCGCAACGGATAAAGGCATTTCACCAGCTGAAAAAAAGGCCAGACATTTTGGCTCACCGACACCAGCTGGTTACCGTAAAGTTTTGCGAGTCGCCAAACAAGCGGAAAAGTTTAAGCGTCCTGTATTGTTTTTTGTGAATACAGCAGGAGCTTACCCAGGAAAAAGTGCAGAAGAAAAAGGGCAAGGCGAAGCTCTAGCAGAATGTTTACTAACATTAGGACAGTTAAAAGTCCCGCTGATGACAGTGATCTTTGGCGAAGGTGGTAGTGGGGGAGCTTTAGCGCTTGCTTGTGGTGATCGAGTCTATATGCTTGAAAATAGTTGTTATTCAGTTCTTTCACCTGAAGGTTTTGCAGCGATCTTATGGAAAGACCGTCGGTTAGCTCCTGAGGCAACGGAATTGATGCAACTAACGCCCACAGCTTTATTAAAAGCTCAGGTGATCGATGGTGTGATCAAAGAAGCAAATGATACTCAGACGCTTGAAGCGATCAGAGCGATCTTAGAAAAAGAATTACCAAAATTATCAGCCCTATCACAAACTGAATTATTGGAAAAACGCTATGCACGTTTTCGAAAATTTTGATCTTGAACAATTTACTTGTTAAAAAGAAGGGTTATTAGTAAAATAAATATAACTAAAATCAATATGAAAGTGGTGCTGAAAGTGATAAGGGAAGAACAACGAGCGCTTTTTATTATTTTTGGTGGGACTGGTGATCTAGCTCAACGTAAGCTCTATCCTGCTTTGTTCAACTTATATAAGCGGGGTTATTTGAAGAAAAACTTCGCAGTGATCGGTACAGCTCGACGCCCATGGACAAATGATTATTATCGTGATGTGATCAAATGTTCGATCGATGGAATGTTTGATTCACAAGCTCAGGCAACTGACTTTGCGAGCCATTTTTACTACCGCTCACATAACGTCAACGATAAACAACATTATGAGGAATTAAAAGCTTTAGCCGATAAGTTAGATGAAAAATATGACTTAGGCGGGAATCGGATCTATTACTTGGCGATGTCGCCACGCTTCTTTGGCACGATCAGTCAATATTTACGGTCTGAAGGTCTTGTGACAGAACGCGGTTATGGTCGAGTGATCATTGAAAAACCGTTTGGACGTGACTATCAAAGTGCTAAAGAATTAAATGATGAGATCAGTCGATATTTTGATGAAGATTCGACTTTTAGGATCGATCATTATCTTGGAAAAGAAATGGTCCAAAATATTATGGCTTTGCGGTTTGATAATGGTATCTGGAGTGCTTTATGGAATAAAGAGCATATCAAAAATATTCAGGTGACATTGAGTGAAGCGCTAGGGGTCGAAGAGCGAGGCGGTTATTACGAAACTGCAGGAGCTTTACGAGATATGGTCCAAAATCACATTTTACAGATCGTTTCACTCTTAACGATGGATCGACCTAAGAGTGCTAGTGAAAAAGATATTCGTCAAGCCAAAGTTGAGACTTTCAAAGCATTGAAAGTTTATTCGCCAGAAGAAGTTTATCAAAATTTTGTACGCGGACAATATGGTGAAGGTGAAGAACAAGTCGCTTATCGTGAAGAAGATATGATCGACCCAGATTCGATGACTGAGACTTTTGTCGCAGGCAAACTTGAAGTCCAAAATAAGAGTATGGCTGGTGTACCTGTTTATATCCGCACTGGAAAACGAATGACAGCAAAGACGACTCGAGTCGATATCGTCTTTAAAAATGAAGCTCCGTTATTTGGCGGGGGCATTGAGCCAGAGAACGTTTTAACGATCAACATTGACCCTGATCTTGGACTTGATCTGCGCTTGAATATGAAAAAAGTTGGTCAGGAATTTGCAACGAAAAAAACTAAGATCGGTTATCGTCTTTCAAAAGAACAAGTCGCTAAGATCCCTGAAGCTTATGAACGTTTGATCTTAAATGTTTTACAAGGCAATGCAGTCAACTTTACCCATTGGGATGAATTAAAGTATTCTTGGAGATTTTTAGATGCGATCCGAAATGCTTGGGATGAGCAAGATCTTCCAGTTGACTTTTTCCCAAATTATGCTTGTGGTACGATGGGGCCACAAGCTTCAGCTGAACTTTTGGAAAAAAATGGTGATCATTGGATCTACTGATATAGTTATTTAAGAGGCGTATGTCATCGCATACGCTTTTTGTCTGCCTAAAGCGAGGTGGTAATTTTGAAAAAGCGTAAGATCATCCATGTTGATATGGATTGCTTCTATGCTTCGATCGAGATGCGTGATGACCCGCGCTTGCGCGATAAGCCAGTTGTTATCGCCAAAGATCCTAGAAAGACTGGGGGGCATGGGGTCGTTGCCACGGCTAATTATCAAGCCCGTTCTTTTGGAGTGCATTCAGCGCAAAATGCAAGTGAGGCGTTGCGTCTTTGTCCTGATGCGGTCTTTATCAGTCCCGATTTTCCAAAATATCGGGAAGTTTCTCGTAAGATCCATGAGATCTTTCATGAATACGCCGATGTCGTTGAACCGTTAGCCTTAGATGAAGCTTATTTAGACGTTACAAATGATAAGAAAAATTTAGGCTCAGCAGTTTTAACAGCTCATTATTTACAACAAGAGATCTATGAAAAAACACGCTTAACTTGTTCGACTGGGATCTCGTATAATAAGTTTTTAGCTAAGCTAGCTTCTGATTTTTGTAAACCAGTCGGTACGACAGTGATCAGAGAAAGTGAAGCAAAAGCATTTTTATTGCCTTTACCGATCGAAAAATTTCGCGGTGTCGGTAAAAAAACAGCACAAAAAATGCATGCTTTAGGGATCAAAGATGGTCATGATCTTTATGGTAAGTCGCAAAGTTATTTGAGAGCTCACTTTGGCAAAGCCGGTTTTGACCTTTATCAACGAGTCCGCGGGATCGATCAGCGTCCAGTTGAAGTCAAAGAAAGGCGTTCGATCGGTAATGAAAGGACATATCCACGCCCACTTATCAGTGAAGCTCAAGTTGACGAGCAATTGGCGCTTTTAGCTGATCGTTTAGCTAAAGAATTGAATGCCAAACAAAAACATGGCAAGACTCTAGTTTTGAAATTACGGACGACAGAGTTTGAAACAGTGACGCGTCGTGTGACGAAACAAGATCATTTTGAAAATGAGCCAACGCTTTTAATGTATGAAGCTAAACAGATCTTTGAAACGTTAGAATTATCTGAGATCTCTGTCCGCTTGTTAGGTTTGACGATGACAAGTCTTGCTCCGCTTGAATTTGAAAATATCCGTTTACCTTTGTGAAATTTGAGTAAACTTAAAAAAACATGCTATACTATACAGTTAGATGTGAAAACTAAAAGATAAGGAAAAACTAAAATGAAAGTTGAAGAAGAAATCTTAGCTCAGATCCAAAAATATGATACGATCATCATCCACCGCCACCAACGTCCTGATCCCGATGCTTACGGTTCCCAATGTGGGTTAGCAGCGATCATTAGAGCGACTTTTCCCGCCAAAAAAGTTTATCAAGTTGGGAAAAATGTCAAAGGTCTTAGTTGGATCGCAACTCCACAAGAGATCACAGATGATATTTATAAAGACGCCTTAGTGATCGTAACTGATACTGCTAATCGACCGCGCGTCGATGATGAACGTTATCTCAATGGAAAAGCTTTGATCAAGATCGATCATCACCCAAATGACGACCCTTACGGTGATATTTGTTGGGTCGATCCAAGTGCTTCAAGTACTTCAGAAATGATCACTGAGTTAGTGGCGAGTTTAGCTGGAAAACTTGTTTTAACGGCAGAGGCAGCCCGCATGTTGTATGCTGGGATCGTTGGCGATACAGGGCGGTTTATGTATAGTGCGACCACACCACGTACTCATCGCGCAGCCGCACAGTTGATGGAATATGACTTCGATGCAAGCCAAGTCAACCGGATCTTAGATGAGGTGACACCTGAAGTAGCACGACTTTCAGCTTATGTTTTAGAAAATATCGAATATACAAAGCACAATGCAGCATACATCGTTTTAGATAATGAAACGATGGAAAAATTTGAGCTTGAGGATGCAGGCACAGCTCAAGTCGTACCGTTAGTCGGTAAGATCTCTTCTGTTGTTTGTTGGACTGTGATCGTTCAGCAAAAAGATGAGACTTATCGGATGCGGATCAGATCAAAAGGACCAGTGATCAATGAACTGGCAAAAGAATATGCTGGTGGGGGACATCCACTTGCTAGTGGAGCGGTTTTAGAAGATCTAGACCAATTACCAGCCTACGTTGAAAAATTAGATCAGATCGCTGCGAGTGTAACAGAAAATTAAAGGAAACAAGTAATGAAAAATTTTAAAGAATTCAATTTTAAACCATTCATCAATGAAGCTTTAGCTGAGTTAGGCTTTACTACTCCGACTGAAGTTCAGGCACGTTTGATCCCTGTGATCAAAAAAGGAAAGAGCGTTGTTGGGCAATCCCAGACTGGGAGTGGAAAGACGCACACATTTTTACTTCCGATCTTTGAAAAGATCGATCCGACTTTAACTGAAGTGCAAGCAGTGATCACGACTCCAAGTCGCGAATTGGCATATCAGATCTATGAAGCAGCTAAGCAACTAGCAAAACATTCTCCAAAAGAGATCTTAGTGCATAACTATGTTGGGGGCACTGATAAAAAACGCCAAATTGAAAAATTAGCGCACCGTCAACCGCAGATCGTGATCGGGACGCCAGGACGGATCTTAGATCTGATGAAAAGTAACGCCTTAGATGTTCATAATGCTCATTACCTTGTCGTTGATGAAGCTGACATGACACTTGATCTAGGTTTCTTAAAAGAGACCGATGCGATCGCGTCAGCTTTACCAAAAGATCTGCAGATGTTAGTCTTTTCGGCAACGATCCCGCAAAAATTACAGCCATTCTTGCATAAATACATGGAAGCTCCTGTGGTCGAAGTCGTAGAAAACAAGCACGTGATCAGTAAAGATATCGATAACTGGTTGCTTTCCACTAAAGGACGTAGCAAAAATCAGTTGATCCATCAATTATTGACTTTAGGTGAACCATACTTAGCTTTAGTATTTACTAATACAAAAGAACGAGCTGACGAATTGACGACTTATTTACGGCAACAAGGGCTAAAAGTGGCTAAGATCCATGGTGGTGTTCAACCACGGGAAAGAAAACGGATCATGCGTGAGATCCAAAATCTAGAATATCAATATGTTGTAGCAACAGACTTGGCAGCTAGAGGAATCGATATCGAAGGGGTCTCCCATGTTATCAATGATGACTTACCAGAAGATCTAGAATTCTTTGTCCACCGTGTCGGACGGACTGGACGTAACGGGATGAAAGGGATCGCGATCACATTGTATGTCCCAAGCGAAGAACAAGAGATCGAAGAGTTAGAGCAAATGGGGGTCAAATTTGTACCTAAAGCTCTCAAAAATGGGGAGATCGTTGACTCTTACGACCGTAACCGGCGACAAAAGCGGAGAACGCGCAAAGAAAGTCTCGATCCAAAGATGATCGGGATGGTCAAAAAAGCTAAGAAAAAGCGCAAACCTGGTTATAAGAACAAGATCAAACGTGCCTTGAAACGCGATGCCCAACAAAAACGTAAGATCGCTCGGCGCCAAGAAAGAAAACAACAACGCGAACGTTATTAAAAAAAAAAACCGGGTATTTGTCAACTGATATGGATATTCGGCTCCTTACCTAACTGCTGTTGAAGTTGCTTTTTTTGGGACTGGATCAGCAACTGTCGGGGCAATTAGCTATCTTGTACTACTCAAGTATCTAACTAAGCGTTTAGTTTTTCTCGGTAAGTAAAAAATACCTTCTTAGCTATTTAAAATAAAAGTAAATTTTTTAACCTATATTGGAGATTTATCTCTAGTATAGGTTTTTTTATTTGGCTGGAGGTGAAATTAATGGAAAAAATATATAGTCTGATAGTCGGATCTGGCTTAAGAGATTTCAAGTATTTCAATAGTCATTTAAAACCAGTAGGCTATTCTGAAGAAAATAAAGGTGCCATATTTGGCTTTAGAGATAAAGAAACGCTCAAACTAGGGCGTGGAGTAATTATGACCTCGTTAGAAGCTTTAACGGATAGCTGGGGTGAATATAGTCATTGGACACCAAATGTGTACTGCTATGGAAAAAAACAAGCAGATGGCACAGTAACAGGCTACAGTGAGAACAATCTTCGTCAAATTAATGCTTTTGTGATTGATATTGACGATAAGGAAACAGAATGGACAGAGATCCTATTACAAGGACTCGATAGTGGTTTCATGCCTACAATGATCCTTGAAACTGTAAAAGGATATCAGGTCTATTTTGTGTTAGATAATCCAGCGTTTGTAACCAAACATACTAATTTTAAAGTAGTAAAGGTTGCCAAACGAATTTCAGCTAATCTAAGAAGACTTTATGCCAATCAATTCAATGTTGATACTGGTTGTAACGATTTTGGAATCTTCAGAATACCACGTAAAGATAACGTGTTGTATTTTGATGAGAATAACTGTTATTCATTTGATGAATGGTTACAGTGGTCTTATAAACAAGAAGATTCGTTTAGTGACAAGGGGGCCATGAAATTAATTCGGCCTAAAAATATAAATAGACAAATTGACGAACCGTGGTTTGATTTGTTGTTACATAAGGGCAATATTCGTGGTCAAAAAGGCATGCTTGGCCGCAATAACGCTATATTGACCTTGGCACTCGCATATTTTTCTTCAGGTAAAACTAAGGAAAATTGCGAATATAATTTGTACCAGTTCAATGATCGACTGGCAGTGCCGTTAAAATTTTCCGAGGTACAGCGAATTATTAATAGCGCATACTCCGGGAAATATAAGGCAGCTCAACGAGAATATATTGTTGAGCTGCTACAAACATGGGTTGATGATTCATTAAAAGAGAATGATCTCTTTTCAAGAAGAAGTGGCTGGTATAAATTTGCTAAAAATCGTTCAGAGCGTAAATATAACCATTACGCAGAATCAGAGAACGATCTATTAGCTTATTTACGCAAAAATTGTAGCGTGGACAAGCCTTATTTGAGCTGCACAAATAAAGAACTGATGTCTGAATTAGGTATCAGTAAAACTACGTTTAGAGTCTTACGACAAAGACTTGTAAATAAGATCAGTGTCAAAACGACGAGAGGTCGTTTTGGTAGCACAAAGATAACACTGATTGCGCTAGTTGTTATTGGCCTAATAAGTAAGAAGCGTGAAGTAAAAGATGATTATATTTCGAGAATCAGTGATCTTTTGGACATTGATTCAACTCTTAAAGATTCAGGTGCAGTACAACCACGGGCAAAACAGACAGAATTTTTGAACGTGAACTCTTCATAATTTAAATGGTCCAATTGCCATTTACATATATCTAGGATAGTGTGCTTGTAGATTAAAGGGAGTTTG
This sequence comes from Ligilactobacillus faecis, assembly GCF_029889745.1. Lineage (NCBI taxonomy): Bacteria > Bacillati > Bacillota > Bacilli > Lactobacillales > Lactobacillaceae > Ligilactobacillus > Ligilactobacillus faecis. The sequence continues at coordinate 67,876 of NZ_CP123639.1, read as the reverse complement.
CATGTGCTTTAGGTAGGTGTATCAGTATGTTTTACATTTTTTCATTTAGCTTACAGAAATACTTAGAAGACGAAGATGGAATCATTATATTTACGTCTCGAGGTGAAGCTCAAAGATATTTACTACATCAAACTAAATTTAGTGGACCATACACAATTATAAGAATCGGGGGAAGTATATGACTGACAAGAAAAAAGTAGAGTGGAAGATTGTTCAAGGGTATTATCTCTTAGGCGGGGGACAAGAGGAACTTTGCTATGAGTTTAAAGTATCTAAGGGACACCCTGACTTTGAATTAATTAAGGTTGATAGTGTTTGCTGGACTTTCTATCAAGCTGAAGACATCTTGACACCAATTCCGGCCATAATCAGGGTGGATAGGGTATTTTCAGAGCAAAATGCTGTACGATTGAAATTACAAAAAGAAGCAAAACGAGGCTATCCTATATTGCCAATAATTAAATTGATCGAAGAGTTTGACATGGAATTATTGGGCTATATGTATGCTGCACATAGTAGATTTCAACGAGAACTTAATAGCTTAAGCGGATCAGGAACAAGCGAAAATGATTGGTCTAAAGTGGCGTTGCCTGAAGGAAAGTTTAAGGTTTATTGCGATGTACACAGGATGTACAAAAGCGGTAAAAATATTAGTGCAATTGCTAGAGATAAAGGGATATCTAGACAGACAGTGCGACGTTATTTAAAGATGAACGTACATGAATTTTTAGAGTATCTAAGAGGAAAATCGTTAAAAATGTATCACCATGATATTTTGGAGCATTTGTATGAAGATAATACGATATCATCACACCGGCTATATGAAATTATTAGAGATAATCATAAAGATTTTACTATTGGACGTCGTCAGTTTGAACGCTATGTTAAACAAATCCGCCATAAATACAAAATTGATCGTAGCTAAGAGATCATTTGAAAGAGAGGAGCTTAAGTTATGTATAAGTTAGCTTACAAAAATAATTTTTTTGGAAAGGTAATGATCGATCAATTCGAAGATGAAATGTCTATGATAGCGGTCATAGAACGATTGAGAAACAAATATTATATCTGTTATGTAAATGAAAATAGAGAGCTATATATTCTACATTATGGTTGGACAGGAAAAGAGTCTAAAACTATCTTGGGCAGTTTTTTGCATAGTATTTTGTATCCATCAGTTACTGACTGGGATATTTTTAAAATTGAAAATCATAGTTTGTATAGATCAATCAGATGGTATTTCTATATTTGTCCAGTAGCTTTTTTTGGCTATATAGGATTGATATTGACATGGTTACCTATAAGTTCTGCTTCTTTACTAGACAGGGTATCCATAACGTTTATCTTAATGATGTGTTTTAAATCTCTCAAACATGAAATGGAAACTAGCATCATGAAAAAGATTAATTTATATAACAAGAAAAAATGACGAAAAACTGTATTTAACTGAGTAAAAATTTTCTAGTTACAACCAAGAATGTTGGTAAAGCTACCTTGTGATGAAAAACAACTACGAGACAAGAGTGGACATGGAATGTTTTTTCGAATATATGGTACTGAAAGGAGAATAAAAATGATAATAAAAATGATATTTGATGAAAGTTGGTTAATTGTTTGGGGTACCTTGTTGTGCTTATTTTATTGTTCAGGGCTTGCTACATATTTAGAAGATGACCATGCGGATAGAGATAACAACAACTATAGGGAAGTGACGAAAAAACTGTATTTAGTTGATCATGAGCATCAAGGAGTAAATAAAAATTTTCTAGTTATGGCCAACAATGCTTATGAGGCCGAAAAATTAGTCGCTGATCAATTAGATGGGAAAAGCGACACTGATAAGCAAATTGAAATTTGGTAATTTTGAAGTGGTAAATGAGGTGACGCAAAATTGGTAATTACGATGTCGTTTTGGAAGTTTTCAAATTTTTTGTTGACAAATAAAATTTATTTAAATCATGAAGAAAGGTGGTAAATAAGATGACGCAAAATTGGCAACTATAATGTCGTTTTGATAAATTTGAATTTTTTTATTGACAAGCGAAAAAAGCAGAAAGAAGTGAGAAAATTGCTGAAAAAATTTTTTCTAGGAGTAATTTTATTGGGAATCTGTTTAACTGGACTATTTGGAAGCAATAGTTATGCTAGGCAGAAAAATAATCAAGATAACTTTACCAATTTGAAGGAAAGTAGCAATAGTAATCTAGTATTTTACAAAAAGAACTGTCCATACTGCGAAGGGGCTGAAAAAGAGATCCTCGAATATTCAAGAAAAACAACTATCCCCACATTTTTTATTGACACCAGAAGTAATAATGGGAAAACTTTGGTCAAAAAATATAACGTGAGGTATGCTTCTACAATAATTAAAATCAGAGAAGGTAAAGCAGAAAAATATATTTATGCTGAAAAACAAGGAGGCGCATATCGAGCAAAACAAGATGTTATCAAGAAAGTTTTTGGAGGTGAGAATCGATGAATCTATTTAAAGTAATTCTTGATAAAATGCGACAAATTCGAAATTTTTTTCTCGAAAGAGTGATCCTTAGATACTTTATATTTTTTGTGTTTTTGTTTGGTAGTTGGTTAATTTTAGTTGTTAGTGGTTTGCTATCACCGGCACGACAAGTTTATTCGGCAAGCGATTTAGCAACTGAGCAGGTTTTCGCTAATGGTACTGGATCAGTTGAATTGAAGAAGCAAATTTATTCAAAAAAGAATCAGATGCTGCTATTAAATTTTGAAACGAAAGCACAAGGAAACACAGAGATCAATCCGAAAAATCTTACGTGGAAAATTTATAGTAAAAATCGAAATAGTAAAATTTCTATGGAAGTGATCCCTATCTTAAATAATAAGATCACTGTTCTAGTAAAAAATGTACCGCAAAATTTCGATGCTGTAGCAATCAGTATTATTAATCGAGGTACAACAGCAGATAATATTTCAGTTGATCTCGCAGAAAGTTCCTCTTCAAGTACTACAATATCCAGTTCTAAGAGTAAGAAAACTAAAGATTATGTACAATTTTTGATCACGACACGTGGTAAAAAGTTAACATATAAAACGTTAGGACAACTTGATAGGACAAAGTTAGCAAGTAGTGAAGTTGATAGAGAAATCAAGTTTCAAGAAGATCAGAAAGTAAAATTGCAAAAAGCTATTAAAAATTTACAGACACTGATCAGAGATGATAAGGAAAAAATCAAGGAACTTGAAAAAGATCAAATTTATCTGACTAGTGATCAAAAGGAAGATAATCTATCACAGATCGATCAGCTTAATTCAGACATTGATAATTACCAGCAAAATATCTCAAAAGCTCGAGAAAACATTGATACTGTTGGAGTAAGAATAAAAATGTTGGAAAAGAAGAAGGCAGCAATTGAAGCTGGAACGTTTGAATTCTCTAATCCTATCAAGGTTGCTCATACAAAATAATCTGAGGTGAGGGAATGGCAAAATTACAAAATTACAAAGAGCAGCTTGACAAAGCTCAGGCAAAATACAAAAGTCGCAAAGAAGCGTATGCGAAAGCAGAGCTGGAAATTTTTTCAAAATATGGTCGGTTGAAGTTTGAGGAATTACAATTGAAAAATAATTCACGTAATCTAGATATTGATGAGTTAGTTTTAGAACAGAAAGCGATCAATAAGAATTTGAAACAACGACTAAAAGCTGAGAAGCTAAACGAACAAATTCATAACAATTAATAAGATAGATAACGGTCTTACAAAAATATCAAGTAAGGCCGTTATTTTTTTGGTTGCACTGATAAAAAAATTTAAGAGTAGTAGGAAATATGGCGCATCAAAATTACAGAGGCGGCTTCTTTACTTACTTTTGAAATCAAAAGTACAAAGAAGCAAACCCACAAAAATTGAATGAAATGCAAGACGAAATATAAAATTTCTGTGCATTGCGCTACGCTTGTCATTTTCGGTTCACAGACGAAATCAAAGATTTCTGGTGAACTAGCGAAAAGAGCATAAGAGAAACTACCGGTAGACAAGCTACCGGGTTGGTAGTACCAACGTTTCTCGACCCGTGAAATTAACTCGCTTTTACAAGCTATTACAATCTTACTTACAAATTATTACAACTAATAATTACAAAAAAATACAAGCCGGATTACAAATTGTTACAAGCCAATAGTACCCCAAAAAATATAAATAATTTTTTAATAGCTAGAATTATGAAGTACAGAAATTTTTGAGGTGATTTGTATGAAAAATGAAAAAATCATGCGGATAGATATTAATGGCATATCTAAAAGCGAGTTAGAAAAATTACGTACAATGGCTAGAAAAAATGGTCATACTTCATTGAATGGGTATTTACAGTTTTTATTACGCCGTGAGATTGAAAATGACTTAGTTGGTTTAGAAAAAACAGCATATAAAAATCATTTTGAATCAATGCAAAAAACATTATTTGCTTTAGGCGATGGGTATATTCAATCTGTCAAATATAAGAAAAAAATTTCAAAATATTTTTTGAGAATGACGGATTTAGTTAGTGATTGGTTATATCTAATGGATGATGGCTTAAAAGAATTTGCAGAATATAGGGAATTATCTTTTGATGAAAAAGAGGGTATTGTATCGGAAAAAACAATTCAGCGAGTAAGTGACAACGAAAAATTAAAGAGCGTACTCACTGATGAATCTCCTGAAATATTTTTTGAAAATAAAAAAGAGAAAAAAATAAAAAAAGAACAAAAAAGAATTGAAATTCGAGGGTTAAGTGCTGATGATATTGCGGGACTAAAACTATTATCTAAGCAGGCTAAGGCTGCGAACCTAAATCAATATATGCTTGATCAAGTATATTTGATTTTAAAAAATGGTGGCTTAGATATTTATGATAATCGGTTAGCCGATGATGCTTTAGCAGTAAAAAATTTACTAGTTAAAGTTTCAGATCAACAAACACGTCAGGAATTACATGATATGGAAATAATTTCTAAATTAAATGTCAATATTGAATTGATGATCAATTGGATCAAATTTATCAGTTTGGCTCAAAGCGATCAGTTGTAGAGGTAAAAAATGAAGCAAGGAAAATTATTTATTGTTGTAATTACTATTGTTTTGATAATTTTGGTGCAGCCGAATGTCTTCGATACGGTTAAACATATTCTATTTCCTAGAAGTTTTTCTGAACAGATCTCAGGCAAAAAATATGTTACGCCTGATCAAGATTTAAATAATTCATTAGCAAAAAAAGAGTTTCAAGGTCAGCGAGTAATACAGGTTAATAATAATGTTCCCACGTTCACTCAAAAAGAAATGTCTCTAGAAAAAGATCACTGGAAAAAATTTTCGGATCTGGACTATCTAAATAGAGTTGGCCAAGCTGAGGCTTTACTTAGTTTAAGGTCTCTACCAAGCAACAATCGAGGTGATATAAGTTCAGTAAAACCAACAGGGTGGAAAAATAAAAAGATTATATTTAACGGTGAACAAAGTTATCTATACAATCGATGCCATTTGATCGCGTTTTCTCTGAGTGGAGAGAATGATAATCCTAAAAATTTATTTACAGGAACTCGCGCTTTAAATGCAGATTTTGCGAATGAACAACAGTCAATGGTTTATTACGAAAAAGAAATCGCTAATTATATTAGAACAACAAATCATCATGTTTTATATAGAGTGACACCAATTTTTAACGGCATTGATTTAGTAGTAAAAGGTGTACGAATGGAAGCGAAAAGTGTTGAGAATAATCAAATAGAATTCAATATTTTTATCTTTAATGTACAGCCGGGATACAAAATAAATTATTTAGATGGGACAACAGTAAAGGAGAAATAGAATAATGGAATGGAATAAATTACAGACGATGCACTTTACAAAAGATATGCGTAATAAACTTGCAGAAATCGATAAATACCTTGAAAATCAAGATTATTTTAATGATGACATTCTAAATCGTAGTAAAGTTATGTCAATTGTTGCTAACACTTTCTATGAACTATTTGTGGAAAATAATTCGAGAACAAGCTATCAAAAACGATTAAATGAATTGAAAAGAATAACATCACAGGACGAAAAACAAATTTTACAAGAGTTACAAACAATCAAGCAATTACAAAATATGTCATTCTATGTTGCTTTAAGCAATTATCAAAATCTAAAAGAACTTAATCCGGAGTATACACCTGAAGAATTGCGCAGCTACTTAACTGGAGATAGCAATGAAATCAATATCTTGCTTAATAGGATTCTGGCGATTCAAAAGCAAGATATAGCACATAACAAGCAGATCAAAGATATTAGAAGAAAGGCGAAGTAGGGGTGAAGTAATTTGAGTAAGAAAGCTTCAAAGAGATTATATGAAGAACTGTTGCAATCTGAACCATTAGGTTTTGTTGATCCTTTGCATGGTTTAGGGACGTTTGATGGTTATCACATGAAATTCAAAGAACCCGTTGAAGACTTGAAGAATCCATGGTCAGGTGATCCATATTTACCTGAATGGCAGTATAAGATTTCTGAAATGCGTAAGTTATATCTCAAGTGGCAGAAAGCTTTAGTAAAAGAAAATAACCAATCAAAATCACCAACAAGGAACTTTGTTACGACGGCAAGTGTTCGCAAAGAACAAAAGAGATTGATCAGAATAGGCATTAATTTTGGCTTTAGATTAAAGACGATCTCAAAAAAGACAGGATATGCTGAAAAAACATTGCGTAACAGTTATGCATATTCGCGAAATTTTCACCAATCACGTAAAAATTCATATGTCATAGTTAAAAATAAGAGTGAGAAATCTGCTAAAAAAGTTCCATTTAAACGTTATTTGCACACCAAAGAAGGGAAGGATAGATATTGTCTAGTACACCGGCAGTAACTGTGATGTGGGATTTCACGACTCCATATGCTAATTTTGTTGATTATACGAATCGGAAAGAAGCTGTTGATCCGAAAGAAGATAGATTAGTTGAAGGCATCAATCAAGAGACAGCAAAAGAGATCGCAGAAAAAATAGAAGAACAAAATCTTGATTATGTAGGTTACATTGATTATATGAAACGAAACTATGCTACTAAAGTTGATGGTAAAGATAGGACAGGAATATTTACAGACAAAACTTTAAACGCAGATGTCAGTGAAGCGAAACAATTAAAAGAGATGTTAAATCAGGCACATGAAAATAAATCAATATTATGGCGTGGGGTGATCTCTTTTGATAATAACTTTTTAAAAGAAAATGGGATCTATGATCCAGACACTGGTTTTTTAAATCAAACGAGACTAAAACAGGTCATGCAAAAGGCTATGGGTAATGTTGCTAGACGCGAGCATTTGTCGCGTTCATCATTTTGGTGGGGAAACATTCATTTAAACACAGATAATGTACACATACACATTGGGATCTCAGAGATCCATTCAGAACGACCAATGATATATTATGCTCCAAGGAATCGAAAAGAGAGGAAAGGCAAATTTTCACAAAAGACGATCAAAGGAATCAAGAGCAATGTTTACAATGGACTACTTAGAGAAGATAGTCGGCAAAGAAACCTAGAGTATGAAAAAAAGATTGCTACTTTACGCAACGAATTATTGAAAAAAATCGAGCAAAAAGAAGTAGAAAAGTTAGATCGAGTTGAAAGTTTCTTTTTAAATCAAGCTTTAGAACATTTTCCGGAAGGGAAAAAATTGCGCTATAAATCGAATGCTATTGACTTTAAGATGAGTAAATTTTTTATTGCGCGCTATGTTGACTATCAATTACAAAGAGATCCGTTTCTCTATCAAAATTATCAAAAATATACTAGAAAGTTACTGGAGAATTACCTAAGCATTTATCAAAAAGGAACTGCAAGAGAGAAAAATGAATTACATCAAAAGTTAGTTAAGTCATATGGTGTCCAAACTGCGAGGGCATTTCGTAATGGACAAATGGATCGCTTTCTTGCTAAGCGTGAAGCAGAACTCAGGGAAAGATTAGGGAATCGCACACTAAATTATATCCAAAGTGTTGTAGTAGCTAATAAAAATAAGGAAATTAGAAATCTGTCTCTAAATAACCAAGAGCGTATTCAAAATGAAGATCCTAAAGCCACTAAAGTTCATAGTGCAAAAGTTTGGGAACAGATGGGTTACAAAATAAAAAGTGATGCTATTTCAATCACGTTAGTCGTCCCCCTTTCAGAGGAAGAAAAAGAAGCATTAAAAGCTGCCGGTAAAGATATTTCAGATTTTAAAGAAGAGCTGTTTTATGATGAGCGCTTTGTAGAACCTTTTGATCCTAAAAGAGTTAAATCAGATATTGATTTTACAGCATTAAAGTCGATGCAAAAAAATGAACTGTTTGAATTAGTTGAAACTTCACGGAATATTTTAGAAGAAGATCCAGATAATATAAAAGTCAAGCAAAGATTTGGAATCTTCAAATATGCCTTACGTCAGAAAATAATTGAAGAACGGGTCGAAGAGATTGCAGTTACGCGTCAACTTTTGGAAAAGTACCAACCAAAAGATGAACTGACACAGAATTTTGTTAGATTCAAGCAAAGTCAGCTAGCAGAGCTTGCCGAATTGGCAGACTTGCAAAAAATGCCTATATATAGATTAACGAAGGGTGCGCAAGAGCAAAAAGAACAGCTAGCGCATAAATATCTTAATGTCGTTCAAATATCAGTCAGCAAAGTCAATGCTAAAGTCTGTCAAGAACAGATTGCTAGATTTGAGAATGAGATAAAGTTAGCTAAGTATGTAACTGATGAGTCTATTTTTAAGTTACTTAAAGGTGATAATGCAACTAAAGAGAGCTACTTATCAGAGTTGGAAGATATGAAACAAGTGATCAATATTAAATTTTTGATCTTTACGAACAACAACTTAATAAAACAAACCTCCGATCCGAGAAGGAAAAAGCAGTTACGGATTCAAAATGGTAAGTATTTTACAGAATTAAAAAAGCTTTATCATAAATTGGCGCCGGAAGAATATATTTTGGCTAAAAGCCAACTTGAGTGGGATTATCAGTATGATACAAGCTTTAGAAGACAAATAAGTAAAACCTTTGATCAAAGCCGAGCGTATAAAAATCAAGCCAGAAACTCATATCAGCGAGCTACACGCAAATTTGTTAAAGGTGCTAAATTAGCACTAAAAGATGATTCAGATAAACGTGAGTATTTATTAAAAGTTCTAGATCGAAATGAAGAGAGAGAACGTGAGCGCTAAAAAATAAGTTTGCCATCTTAAGAATATCGCTAAAGTGGGATACGATATTCGATGACAAACTTTTCAAGATAATGTTATATATAGGTGTTGTCTATTCTAAATCAATAATAAACAACTTTACAATACATAATACCACAAATATTGCTAAAAAAACACCATTTAGAAAAAGTTAATAACTAAGTTACATACCCTAAATGCGTCTAAAAATCGAAAAGTTATTACAGTGAAGATAGCTTTTGATTTTAGGGGTGAAATAAGGTATGGAAATAAACAATTTATCAAAAGATCTTGGATTAAGAAAAATCGGACCACTTAAATTCAAAGAAGATGATAATCTCTATAAGAAGTTCCAAAAATTGACTAAGTATATTTACAAAAATGGTGAGTGGAACAGCCAAGATATCCAAAAAGCAATAAAAAAGATGTTTGAGTATCGTGTTAGAAAGAAAACAGGAAGGCTAGAAAAAATACCGCTAGATGATCCTAGAATACCATCTTATCGTGTTACAGAAGGATTTCAGGGAGAATGTTACGAATATAGTTGGGATAGTAGTATAGGGGCTATATTTAGAACATATGTATTTGTTGATCCAACTAATCACTCAGGAGCAAAACATGCGAAACGTTTTAATGCACCTAATATATTTGGACGAATCAGAAAAATAAGTAGGAATTCAATTTACGATAAAGAAGGTATGATGTTCAACGTTGATCGCTTAGTAGGATTTAACAAGGCAGAGGAAGTATTGTTACAAGGCTTCAAAGAACAAAAATCTCAGCTTGATTTTAAGCAAGAAGAAATTGAACAATATCTACGTATGCTAGTTGACCCGGCACTAGCAAGTAAAAAGTATGCTGGATTATTTACAAAGAATAATCGACATTATGGGGCGATAGCAGATTTTATTGAAGGTTATATTGACAACGTCTATGAAATTGTGGTGCAACATGATTATGAAAAGAAACTTGAGAGTCAATTTAGGGCAGATCCGTCGACAACAAAGCTAAATATCAATGAAGAAACTCAACGAGCTATGAATAATACAGAACTCAAACAGTACTTCAGCTTTGTTGAGTTAGATAATGAGGTGGATCTTAAACGTTTCAAGGATTTTGAAACTGAAATGCACCGTGTTCAAAGTGTATTACCAACGGTAGAAGGGATCAAACCTGATCTGAGACTAAGAAAATTGGGCAATTATAAAGCGTTAGGGCTATATTTCTCTTTTAACAAAACAATAACATTAGATTTTAGAAGTGGTTCTACAAAGAATCGTGGCGAATATCGTCCAAGTCAACCCGGTATACAGGCTTTTGTCCATGAGTATGGTCATTATTTGGATTATAACTTATCAAAAGACAAAGGGATTATGAGTAATTTGAGCTTAGAGCCTGAGTTCAAGAAGATCATAGACAAATATGTAGAACAACTGAAGGTCAACGGCATTTACGATTACTCACATGGTAAAATAGAGCACTATTATGCAGTTCCTACCGAGGTTTTTGCGCGTTCTTTTGAGGTATACGCTTTTGACAAAGGTTTGAGAAGCTCACTCATGAAGAGGAATTATAATCGAGATCTCGAATATGTGAGTTTTACACCAGAAATAAAAGAAGAAATCACAAAATATTTTGATGAAAAAGTCCCCGGATTTAGCGAGCGGATACGATTATTGGTTGAAAAAGAAAAAGTTGAAGAACAAGGAACGGATAAAAGCCACATTAAAGTTGAAGACACGAAAAAAGAAGGACGAGAATATACGCCTTATTTAGAGCAAGGAGCTCAAGGCAGCGGGCTACCCGAACAAGAAGACTTGTTCCATAAATTTGATCGTCCTTCTATGGATAATTCTAGCATAAGTGACGAGTACAATGTAGTAGAAAACAGTGAAAAAGGCGTAAAAAAAGAAGGACCAAATTACACGCCTTATTTACAGTCCGAAACTGAGGGCAACGGGCTACCCGTCCAAGATAACTTGGACCCTGAATTTCACAGTCCTCCTACTACTAATTTTAACATGGATTCAGAGAAAGTGCCACGAAGAATTAGGGCATATCATGTTGCTAATAGTAAAGAATTATCGTTATTAAATCAAAATTCTGAAAAAATATTAGAAGTGGCAGATTTCTATAACGATAAACTTTCTGATGGTTTTGTTCACTATATTTATAAGCAAGATAATAAACTTAAAGATTTTAAAATCAAATATGGCAAGGAAAATTTTTCTCATTTATTAGGTATCAAATTCGCTAATAAAACATCTAAGCAGATACTGGAAGATTTGGTAAATAGGCGACTAAATCAAGAGGCTATATTTGTTAAAAATGATGGAACAACATTTAAAAAATTAAACGTTATAGAGTCGTTAAAAAAGATCACTGATTCGAATACTATTGCATTAAATGACTTGGGTCAAATTACACAAGCAAGTAAACTTAGATTCAATGATGCCTTAAAGACTTCCGATAATAATTTATTGTTAGCTATTAAAGATTTTGAACCTGAACTTTTTAGGCCATACTCTTTGATGAATTTGAAAAATGCAAGAGGAACTACACTAGAATATTTAGACGTTCCTGAGAATACAGTATTAGCGGTTTTGGCAGAAACGCGTAGTGAATTTGGTGGAGTAAGCATAGGTACTTTGTCAATTAATCATGATTACGTTAAAAGTGCAGCTGATACCATGGAAATTATCGACATAATGAATAAATTGAGTATCAGGAAACTTGAAGAAATAGAGCAATCGCAAGAAAAGAGTAACGAAGAAAAGCCATCGGACGAATCAATTGAGAACCTTGTTACCGAAAGGAATAAGGAAGTGTCTAAACAACAAAAAATAAGTGCTAAAGAGATCGATTATGCCAAGTCCGAAAAGATCCTAGCTGTTGCGCAACATTTAGGTATCCAGTTGATATCTGATAAAGGAAAATATTACTGGGAACAAGAGCCGAGCTTTGTGATCGACCCAAAGTCGAATTTATTCAAGTGGACAGATAGAGAGATATATCATGGCGATCCAGTAGCATTAGTTAAAGAAATAAAACGGGTCGATTTTAACGAGGCCGTTAAGTATCTCAATGAAAACCAGATAGATAAATTTGATATTGAGAAAGTTAAATATCGCTTAAAAGATCAATCTAAGGCGATCGAATCAAAACAAGTTACAACCGAAAAACAAGGACACCATGATACAGACAAAACTTCCAAAGTTCCTAAACGGGTCAATAAAGAACAGATCATTAAGGCTAGAAATCGTAATATCCTAGAAGTTGCTCAAAATTTAGGGATCAACTTACGTAAAACTGGCCAGACATATGTTTGGATTGAGCATGATTCATTTGTCATTTTTCCAAAGACAAATACGTATTCTTGGTTTTCTAAAGATGAAGTTGGAAAAAATCCGATCGATTTAGTACAGAGCTTTAATGGTGCAGACTTTAAGCAAGCAGTTGCTTATTTGAATGATATTGAATTATCTAGTTTTGATGAAGCAAAGATTGATGTAGAGCCACAAAAACCATTCAAATATTTGTTAAGAGATAGTTCAGATGTAAGTAAGTTAAAAGATTATTTTGAAAACGAACGTGGCATCAGCCAAAGTACGGTACGTGACTTCCTTCAAAGCGGTGTAATTGCACAAGCCAATAGGATCCATCAAAATGAATTTGAACCAGTTGTAGTATTCAAGCACAGAGATTCTGATGGAAATATCGTAGGTGCTAGCCTACAGGGCATCAAAGAAAATTATGTTCGCTATCCAACAAAAGGTCGCTTAAAAGAGATAATTTCTAATAGCAAGAGAAACTGGGGAATTACTTACAACTGCGGAATAGAACCTAATGAAGATACCTTCAAATTGATTTTCTTTGAAGCACCGATCGATTTAATGAGCTATTATGAGCTTCATAAAGACAGCTTAAAAGGAACACGTCTTGTTGCCATGAACGGATTAAAAGAGAATACGATCGGAAATCATTTGGTTGAAAGCTTTGGATTCAAAGGAACGCTCCAAAAATTTAATGATACTCTTATCAAAAATGGTTTAACCAAAGAAGATGTTTTGAATCGTATTCCAAAGATAAAATTAGCGGTCGATAATGATGCAAAAGGTCGAGAATTTGTCGAAAAGATGCAACGTAAGTATCCGTTAGTTCCTTTTGAGGCTGAACTTCCACCAATATTGGAAGGACGTGAGAAAACGGATTGGAATGATTATTTAAAGGCTAAAAAAACTGGTAATATTGTGATAGATAAGCCACAAGTAGAAAAAGAAACTCAAAAAGAGATCGAGCCTAAATCACAAGAACAAGAGAGTAACGAAATTCAAAAATTTAGTCTTGAAAATGCAACCGCTAAAGAAGTTAGCAATCATGCCATGGAACTGATCCGTGAGTTCAGTCGAGATCCAGCTGTTTGGGACGAATATATGACAATGTTAGGTAATTTCTCAGGATATTCACCGCGAAATGTTGCCTTGATCTATGAACAAGCAAAAGATGCAAAGATGGTTGGGACGTATAATGAGTGGCAAATGCGACATGAGCAGTATAAATTAACAAAAGAAGATGTTGTTTTTGATCCAGAACTAGCTAAGCGGTATGAAGAAAAAGGTCAAGAAATTGAGCAGAAGCTATCGATCAAAGCAGGTGAAAAAGGCAAGATAACTCTCTTCAGAGTAGCTAAAGAATGGTGCTTACCACGAACTGATGAACAAGGAAATGTAATTTTAGATAGTGAAGGCAAGATAAAATATAAAAAATATCATGCTACACAGCTCACAAAGTTAGAGAAGAGCATGATCAAAGAGGAGAAAATAAAACCGATAGCCTTTCCCAAACGAGATAAGCAGGGGAAGTTTATTTTTCAGAAATATAAAGTCTTTGATATTGAGCAAACTAACTTGAAGAAAGAATCTTACGGTAAGGTTGTTAATAAGCATCAATATGATTATGAAGCTGAATCAAGTAAGCTTTACAAAATAAGCTATGCGCTTAAAGATTACGCTAAAAATAACCATATTGACTATCGAATAGATAAAAGGAAATTAACAGGACTACCTCAAACTGTTAAAGGAATTTATCAAAACGATGGGAAAAGTGCTAAAGTTCTTATGAATAAAAACTTGGATTTTAAAGAAAGTTTAGGAACAGCGATACGACTATTAAGTCATGCTGCTATCGATAATCAGTATCAAGGGAAGGTGGAAAATTTTCATCGTGGACTTGAAGCAGAGATCGTAGGGCATGCGGTGGCAGCACATTTTGGTTTACCAACTGAAAAAAGATTTTTAAAGGAAATGTCAGCAAGACTTCAAAAGCTTTCTGACAAAGAGCTCACTAAATCTTTGAATCGTGCTTTTTCTTCAAGTAGTGAACTTATCAACCAAATTGCTAAGTATAGCGAGACGCCAAAACGAGAACGTGATCGTCGGACAACTAAAAAACAAAATCAAAGTAAAACACGTTCAATATAATTATCCTAAAAAACTGCGGTTTTCAGAATCATGTTTTAATATAAACATGGTTTGAGCCACAGTTTTTTTGTGTGAAGGGAATGATGATTTTTTGACAACAGTTATTTTAGCGGAAAAGCCTAAACAAGCAGCATCATATGCTAAAGCATTTAGTGAGAGCACTAGAAAAGATGGTTATTATCAAGTCAGCGACAGAATTTTACCTGACAAAACATTTCTAACATATGGTTTTGGCCATTTAGTTGAATTATCTAAGCCAGAATACTATGGTAAAACAGGTATGAGTTTAGAAAATCTACCAATTTTTCCTGATAAATTTCACTATGATGTTACTGAAGATTCAAGTAAGCAATTCTATATTGTAAAAGATCTATTGGAAAGGGCAGATACGATCGTAGTCGCAACTGACTGTGATCGTGAGGGTGAAAATATTGCATGGTCGATCATGAAAAAAGCTAAGATCGATACAAGTAGCAAGGAAATCAAGCGGTTATGGATCAATTCTTTAGAAAAAGCGGTGATCCGACAAGGTTTTAGTAGTTTAAAAGATGATCGAAATTATTATAAATACTATCTTGAGGCTGAGGCAAGGAAGAAAAGCGATTGGTTAGTCGGAATGAATCTGACAGAACTATACTCAATTCTTTTGCAAAGACATGGATTAAATAAAATTCTCAGCGTTGGTCGCGTTCAAACACCGACATTATACATGATAGAACAGCGAGACAGATCGATAGCTGAATTTAAATCCAGTGATTATTATGAATTAGAAATCGAATCAACGGACTTAAAGCCCAAATTTACAGCAAAATTAAGTCCTTTACAACGTTTTGAAGATCAAAATAGTCTAAATGTTTTTAAACAAGCTAAAGGACTTGAGAATGGCGTAAATCATGCAACGGTCAAAAGTATTGAAAACGAACAAAAGGCAACACCAAGCCCCATGTTGTTTTCGTTATCAAGTTTACAATCAGAAGTCAATCGGCGTTTTAAGGCTAGTGCAAGTGAGACTTTAGCTGCAGTACAAAATCTTTATGAAGCCGGACTGTTGTCTTATCCGCGTACAGATTGTAACTATATCACACAAGCTGAATATGATTACCTCAAAGAAAATATTCAAAGATATGGTGCTTTGATCGATAGTAGCTTAAAATTTACTCAGCTTGAAGCTAAAAAGCGTTACGTTGATGGTAATAAAGTTCAAGAGCATTATGCGATCATTCCAACTAAGCAAGTAGCGAGTCAGGAACAGTATGATGAATTCTCTGAACTCGAAAAAAAGGTCTACTGGTTAGTAATATCAACAACTATTGCAATGTTTTTAGAACCTTATCGGTACAATGAAACGAGCATAGTTTTTAACTTAGGTCAGCTAGAATTTGTAACTAAAGGAAAAACATTGATCGATCAAGGGTGGAAAAGACTTTTTGGCGTTAAACAATCGGATACTGATCTACCTTCGTTGGATATAGGTCAAAATGTGATAGTTGAATTAAGGGAAATCAAGAAACAAACTAAGCCACCAAAAGCTTATACAGAAGGAACTTTGATCACAGCTATGAAAACAGCTGGAAAGACGCTGAGTGACAAAAAAGCTCAAGCAATCTTGAAAGATGTCAAAGGGATCGGCACAGAAGCAACACGAGCAAATATTATCAGCGGTTTACAAAAGAAGGGCTACCTTGTAAATAAGAAGAATGAACTTCATGTGACCGATCTAGGTAAAATTTTATGTCGGGCTGTTGAGAGCTCTAGATTACTGACTTCGGTCGAAATGACTGCTAAATGGGAAGAAAAGTTACAGCAGATAGGTAAGGAAAGTTATTCGCAGGAAGCATTTTTAGATCAAATCAAAAAGTTTATTAGCGAGTTATTATTACGAGTTCCAGGGACAGTCGAAAATGATGTCAGACTAAAAGAAGAAGTAGCAAAAGTGGCAGCAGAGGACGCAATCGATGTTTGTCCAAAATGTCGTCAAGGACAGGTAATTGATAAAGGGAAATTTTACGGCTGTAGTAATTATGATAAAAGTGGCTGTCGCTTTAGTATCTCAAAGGGTTTAATGCAACAAAGTTTCTCTAAAGAAGACATTAAAAAATTACTTGCTGGTAAAAAAACGAGTGTGATCAATGGCCTAGTCGGAAAAAAGGGTAAAGCTTTTTCAGCTAGATTTTTTTTAGATGATAATGCAGAACTTAAATTGGAATTTGCATCAAAGAAGCGTTTTAGCAAGAGGAAAAAATAATTGGAGGATTGAAAATGTTAGTTGAAGCTATTGTAAAAGGTGTTAGTTTAGAAAATATGGGGCCACACGTGCAAAGTACTTTTGTGCTTACGATCGAGATTTTGGGATCGAATGGAACAGAACTGAGAGTTCCGATCGATCGTAGCCACGCGTTCAACTATCAGTTAGGTCAAAAAGTCCGCTATTCAATCGAAGCACTTGATCAAAAATTTTATATAGCTAGAGGCCCAGAAAATTATGATTTGATAGATCAACCAGATATTTCTATACCAGATGAACCTGATGACGAAAAAAATGATGATTATGATGACTACGATGATCACGATTCCGAAGAAACTGAGCAAACGATCGAATCTGTTTTAGATGATAAATCAGACGAAATGAGTGACGAAGAAATTGCACGTAAAGTAGGTAAGACCAAAGAGAGTAAAAATGAACCAGCGCTTGCTCCGAAAGTTGAAAATACAGAGATTAAAAATTTGACTGAAAGTGAATATCAAGAGCAAAAGGATACGAAAACGACTACTGAAGCTTTAGACACTTCTGAAACTAATAAATCTCAAACAGTATCTGATCATCAGGAAGCCCAGACTGACTCATTACCTAAAGAAAATCAAACATACAAAGATGAAACAGCTGACAAATCAGAGAGTGAAGCTGTAAAACCAATAGGTGGTATGATGGGCGGATATCCAGATAGTGAAGATGTTTATGACGACGATGATGAAGATGAAGAATAAGACACATAATGGAAAGTGGTATTGTGACTAGCAAGACGCCTTATTTAGATAAATATACTGAAAATTTAACAGAGAAAGTTCGTGCCTATCCTGCTGAGCATGAGGTCTTTGGTCGTGAATCTGAGATCGAACAGGTTATTACGTCGTTATTGCGCAAAACGAAAAACTCGCCATTATTGATTGGTGAAGCTGGTGTGGGTAAAACGGCGATTATTGAAGGACTGACATTAAGGATAGAACGTCAAAAAGTCTCACCTAAATTAGCTGGAGTAACAGTTAGATCACTAGAGTTAGCTACCATCTCAAATAATATAGAAGGTGGTTTCATTGAAAAATTCAAGAATATTATTGATGAGTTGATCAAAACTAAAGGTGAAAACTTATTGTTTATCGACGAGATCCATACTTTGATAGGAGCAGGTAGTAGCAATGGAAGTGCCTTAGATGCGGGAAATATATTGAAACCTGCTCTAGCACGTGGAGCAATCCAATTGATAGGTGCAACAACGATCGATGAATACCATGAGACGATTGAAAATGATCGCGCTTTGCAACGTCGCTTTCAAAATATTCAGATCGATGAACCGTCAACACCACAAGCGATCGAAATCTTAACTGGAGCTAAACCAGTATTTGAAAAATATCATGATGTTGTGGTCACAAAAAGTGCTTTGAGACAGGCAGTCTTATTATCGGTGCGTTATTTGCCTGATTATTTTTTACCAGACAAAGCATTCGATCTACTCGATGAAGCCTGTACGGTAGCTTCAATAAATGGCAAGAAAAAAGTCACACGCAAGCAGATTGCTGAGGTCTTGAAACGAAGGACAGGGATACCGGTAACCACGATTTTGAAAGACGAGTCCAAACGTTTGGAAAAGATCGAAGAGCGTTTAAAGCGACGAGTTAAAGGACAAGATTTTGCAGTCAAAACAGTCGCTGATGTCGTGACGGTCGCTAAAGCAGGCCTACAAGATGAGACTAAACCTCTATCAACACTACTTTTTTTAGGGACAACAGGTATTGGTAAGACAGAGCTGGCAAAAGGACTAGCCGAAGTCATGTTTGACGATGAGAATGAAATGATCCGCCTAGATATGTCAGAATATTCTCAAAAAGGTTCTTCCTTGAAGTTGATCGGAACTAGGAAGACAAAAGGGGTATTAACGGAAGCTGTTAAGCATAAACCATATTCAATCGTCTTATTTGACGAATTGGAAAAAGCTGATCGCGAAGTGCACGATTTACTTTTGCAGATATTAGATGATGGACGATTGACTGATGGAACAGGACGTTTGGTATCTTTTAAAAATACGATCGTAATCATGACGACAAATATCGGGGCAGAAAGGATCAAGATCAATGCAGAACTGAAAGGAAATGTTGGTCAACTAAGCTTACGTGAGTATCAGCAATTTATTGCTTCAATGGATCTTGAGTTACAAAATGAATTTCGCCCTGAATTTATCAACCGAATTGAGCACAAAATAATCTTTCAAATGCTAGATAAGGCTGTTATCCGACAGATCGCTAGCAAAAATTTAGAACTATTAAATAAACGCATGGCAAAACAAGGAGCATACCTAATCTATGATGATAAGTTACTAGACTATTTATCCGATAATGGGACGGATCTAAATAATGGTGCTCGCCCCATAGCACGGTTGATTGACCAGACAATTTTAGCACCGATAGCACGGGAGCTGGTAACTATTGAAAAAGATAAAAATAAGCTCTATGAATTTAGGATCAAAGTTATCGGGAAGGCTCCTAACCAAATAGATGAATTAGTTGACCAAAGAAGATTAGCTTTTGATCTAAATGTTCTTGATAAAAATTAACTTTGTCTCACGTCATTTTGGCGTGAGCTTTTTTGTCCCAAAAAATACAGAATTTTAATTACTTGGTAAAGTTTTTTTGCTTCAAATTTGAGGCAAAAATATTATCGAGGAGGATTCTATATGAATTCAAGTTTTTTGTTAGCGACTAAGGCTAAAATTTTGAACGCAACGATGGTCTTAGGCGATGCCGATCCGTTTCAAGGTGTAGGTAATTTAGCTAAGGATTGGACAGGACGTTCAATCGCAGCAGGTCTGTTAGTATTAGCACTTGGTGCAGCTATCACGCTGATTGTCTTTGGCTTTGGCGGTGACCAACTCAGAAATAAGATGAAAGCTAAATTAGGATATATTGTCTTAGCTGTTATTGGTTTGTCAGCCATCGTAGGTGGAATCCCATGGTTGTATAACATGGGTAAGCAATGGTTTGGAGCGTGATCTAAATGTTTATCGGGAGTTCGATCAAAAAAATTAAAGATAATGATTTTTTGAGGGTCAAGTGGGGTAGTAAGGACAATATAATCAAAGAAGCAGTTGCACAACTAAACGAACAGGCTCAATCGCGAACAGATAACAAGATCAAAAGTTCCTATCCTAAATATCTAACCTTTCTTCAAGCTGAAAGCCTATTTCAAATGATTCAGCAACTAACAGAAGATCGAGAACCAATTGTTATCGAGAAACTTGAACTGGTTCATCAGGAAAATGGCAAACCAACTAGCAATCATGAGGCTTATGCTACAAAAATCAGGCTAGATGATAATTATATTTGCTTATTGGAACCATTGTTGATCGCAGTTTTTTCAAATAAAGATAGGGGCTTTGAAAAAGCTACCTACGAAGAAAAATGTGATTACTTCGCGGAATCTATTTTTCAAAGCTACATTGATTCGGTCGGGATCGATCCAAAATACTTACCACTATTACCAAGTGAAGCTTCTGTGACTGAGGCAATAGAGAATAAACAAGATATTGAGATCGGGTTTGATTATGAATTTCCTCTTCTGATTACTGAAATTGATGGAGAAGAATTGACTGAAGAGACGTCTGAGGGAGATGTTGCTGAATTTTTTAATAGTGAGATCGAGTCTAATGAGGCGATGGAATCTGTCAATAACATAGTAGAACAGACTACTGATCCGTTTGATTATCAACCTGAAATGCTTGGAACTAATACAAAAATAACGGAAGCTGAGCCACCAAAACCAACTATGATGAAAGATCCTCAACCGATAACGGATCAAAAAGAAAATAGTGATATTCAAACAGATAGCTCCGAGTTACAGTTGGATTTTCCTTTGTTTGATCTAAAGGAATTTTCCAAGGCTAATTACGCTCCATATGAAGATGAATACGTTGAATGGAAATTAAATGAATTTAAGCGAGAGGCTAATCAATATTTATTACAACGTTGCCAGGTTGCAACACGTTACTCTAATGATGTTATCAAAGATAAACTAGCTAGATTCGAGAATGCAGAATATTTGAAGATCAAACAAGAGATAGATGCTAAAGACGATCGCGCTAATCTAAAAAATAAGATCGTTAAGGAAACAAAAGCAAGCGAATTACAAGAGTTAGAACAACAAGAAAATTTATTAGATAAAGAGCGATTATCTGCTTTAGAACAAGAAAAACAGCGACATCAGGCTAAGAATCGGGAAATAGAGACTGATTTCGAAAGCCGAAAACATGCTTTGAAACATGACCTACATCAGAAATTCTTTATTCAGGCTGATCAACGCTATAAAGAGGAATTACTGGCAGCTAACGGTCAACTCGAACGCATGTTGCAAAGTAGATTAAACGATTTAGAGATTAGAAAATTAGCAAAGAAAGAGTCATTGATCGATCAAGCAAAACAAGAGACCGATAATATTGGGCGCCAGCTTTTCGATAGTAAGAAAGCTAAATTAGAGCGTCTAAAGCCACTTATTTTACATGAATACAGACAGGCTAAAAAAGAATACCTGATCAAGCAAGCGCAAGAATTACGTCAAAAAGAACGTGAAGATACACTTAAGACAAATGAGCAATTACGAGATCAAGTCAAAGAATTGCTAGATTCTAATGCTAAGGCAAAAGAAAACAACTATGAGACACAAAAACAGTTGATCGAAGAGAAGAAGCGAAGCTTGCAAGAACAAGCAGATTCGCTACTAAAGATTAAAGATGCTTTACATAGTGAATCATCGAAAAAAGAACCTATTGAGGAACAAAAAAATAAATCTAAAAATTGGTTATGGCCGACAGTTATAATCGTTAATTTGATGATTTTATTTGGTGGTTTCACTGTATATCAGCAGCAAACATCTCAAAAGCAAAGAACAGCTTTACAAGAAGCGTTGTCTAAACAACAAAAAAATATTACAGA
The DNA here is from genome assembly GCF_029889745.1 of Ligilactobacillus faecis. Lineage (NCBI taxonomy): Bacteria > Bacillati > Bacillota > Bacilli > Lactobacillales > Lactobacillaceae > Ligilactobacillus > Ligilactobacillus faecis. Next base: position 45,999 of record NZ_CP123639.1, on the reverse strand, counting down.
GCTTAAGCGTCAACAAGCTTCGCTCAAAGCAAAAGAAAAATCCAGTCGTGAGAGCAAAAGTTCAGAAGAAAATAATAAAAGGCGCATGAGCGAAATGGAAAAAGAACTTAATGAGTTGAGAGGAAGTCAAGCTGAAAACTCAGATATAACTAAAGCAGAAGAAACTAAGTAGGTGATCAGATGTTTGAATTGATCAAAAATTTTTTATTTGGTGTGATCACTAAAGCCTTTCTAGCGTTTAGAACATTCTATGGGATTTTATTCATAATGTTATTAGTCTTTTTATTTTATATTGCTTGGCTTTACTGGAAAAATCGGAGTGATCGCCAACAAATAAAAATAAATTTTTCTTTGTTTAAGTGGTTCACTGAAGTGTTTATTAGTGTAGATCCTAGTGAGAACTTGATTCTAACGTTTATCAAGCAAATATGGGCACTTGTTTTTGCAACGATAAACATTTTAGCACTTTTGTTGATTGTAACTGGAGTGTATTTCTTGAATTTATTTCCTTTTTGGAATCGTAAGCGTAAGAAATTCAAAAAGGAAGTTAAACCTAAAATCAGGTTTCAAACAGGACGCTCATTTTTACTAATGGTAAGTGGTTTTGAAGCTATTGCGATACTATTGACGTGCTATCTATCGGGGATAGTGCGTGAGATATTGCATAGTTTATCAACTTTTTCGGTTGTGCATGACAGCTATACTTTTAATTTGAGTTATTTATATCTTGAACACTTATTTGATCTCAAGATTTTTTTAGAAACACCAATAATAGCTATCCCTTTGCTATTAGTTCTTAGTTTCCTAGCTTTTAAAGCAAGTTGGGTCAACTGGCAACAATACCGTGATTACAATAATCACGAATCAGGTGACGATCGCTTTGCAACATTAAAAGAGTTGAAGCATCAATACACTAAGATCGCAGATAGGGGAGAAAGATATGCTGGTGAATCTGGTGTCCCAGTAGCGCACATTAAAGCAAATACGCTTTCGGGTTTAAAGTTAGGCGCATTGATGCTTTATAATAATCGAACCTTTTCTAAAGTAATCGGTGAGATAGAAAGAAAAGCTGTTCTTAATCAGTACAAGGCAGGATATTACCTTATTGAACAACAAGCGTTAAATATGTTGATGGTTGGTACGACGCGTTCCGGTAAAGGTGAAGGCTGGGTCAATACGATAGTTGATATCACATCACGTGCTGAAAAACAATCCTCGCTTGTCGTCGGCGACCCTAAGCTAGAATTAGGTCAGATGGCATATAAAATATTGCGTAAACGTGGCTATGATGTACAGATCTTATCGTTTCAAAACATGGATTTCTCGATGTCCTATAATCCATTGATGTTAGCGATCGAGGCAGCTAAAAAAGGATATTATGAAAAAGTACAGGCTCGGGTAAATGCTGTAGCTGAAGCAATTTATCGTAAGCCTAAAAAGAATTCAAGTGGGAACGATGAGTACTGGGAAAATACATCGATCTCACTTTTTAATGCGATCACGATCGCTTTGATAGATCGAGCTAATGAGGCATATAAAGTCGGTGAAAAAGATGCGTGGGATACAGTTACGATCAGAAATGTTGTTACATTTCTGACTGAATTAGGATCTGAAATATCATATGTTGACGCTAATAATGAATCGGTAGATGCAGACGATGAGAATGCAATAAAGAAAAGTAGCTTAACACTTTATTTTGATAAACTGCGTGAAGCTAACGATATTAAACATTCAAAATTTCGTGAAATGGCTGATATCAACTACCGTGCTTCTGACTTTGCAGGTGAGGAAACGCGTGGAAACATCTATTCGAGTATGATGTCTGGATTAAATCTTTTTTTACAAGATAATATTGCTCGATTGACTTCCAAAAATACGATCGATCTTGTTAATTTTGGTAACCCACGTCGATTGACCTTAAGATTTAAAACGAATGAGGATCCTGAGCTGCCTAATAGGTATGCATATCAAAGAGCAACTCTAAATTTCTATGAAGTTAGTAATCAACGATTGGGAGAGAAAAGAAAGTCTAAACTGATAATCAAGAACGCGCGTGCTACGATCGATGAAGCTGGGTATATGACGTATGTGGTCGAAAAAACGTTACCTAAACGTTTCAAGATCGAAGTGACTTTCAAAGATAGAGTCAATGATTCTAAGATCTGGGATCACAAATATCTGTTTGAAGGTGAAAAGGTATATAAAAAAGAAAAATCAGGACGCAGAAATAAGCGTATGCGATATGCTCTTGATGAATATACACGTAAAAAGATCCTTGCAGGAGTTGCAGTTAAAGTTTTACAAAAACCCCAAGATACAGTCATAGACGAAAAAAGCATCGATTTTGTTTATTCGGAAAAGCCGATCGCGTTATTTATCGGTATTCCGCCTAATAGAAATGAATATGGCCCGCTTGCAACATTGTTGATCGACCAACTATTCAATGCTAATTACGAAGTAGCTCTTGAAGCAGGACGAAAGAATGTTCGGAGAGTCCATTTTCTTTTAGACGAGTTTACCAATCTGCCAGCTATTCCTAAAATCGGGCAAAAATTATCGATCGCTGTGGGGCAGAATTTCCAATTTACCCTATTTATTCAAGCGATTGCTCAGTTGATTGAAAATTATGGTAATGAAGAAACGAATACTATCATGGGTAATTGTTCGTTGATGGGGCTGATCAAGACGAGTTTGTATGAAACAAATGAGATATTCAGCAAAATGTTAGGTAAGAAAACAGTTACTATACGTGATAAAGCAACTAATCCTCTTAAAGAAGCAAATCCACATATCAATGAGAAAGCAACTGAACAGGATCTGATGACTCCTACGCAATTAGCAAAGATGGAGTCTGGAGAAGCTGTTTTAGTACGGACGGTTAAAAGCCATGACCTTCAGGGGCATAAAGTAACTAATGACCCGATTCTATTGATGGGAAAAACAGAAATGCCAATGAGGTATATGTTCTTACATGAAGAATTTGATCAAAGTGTAGTTGCAGCTGATATTGCAGTAAGAGCTGAGCACAGCGGATTTGATTTAAATGAAGTTTCGATCGCGCCACGTAAGACTCTCAAAAAGATAGAAATCTGGACTAAAGGACTCCAGAAAACAGGACCTAAGATCCCATTTCCAATACGAGAATCAACGAAGATAGGGCCCGATTCTATCACTAAGGAAAAGGAACGGTTGATAGGTAAGGTTAGTTGATAATATCCTAAAAAATTCAGATATGGGTATTTAAGATAGCATGTAATACATGAAAGAAGAAGGTGAGAAAATACTTATGGATAGATTGTATGACTGGTTGATGAGTGCTGGAAATTTGATCAATCAAGCAGTAAACGGAGCATCAGGAAAAGTTGCAAATTTTACTAGTTTTTCAGATTTGATGAATACTATGGCCAAAAGTGGGTTCAACGGTAACATAACTGATCCAAATGAGATAAAAGCGGCCTTGTGGTTTTATCATCACTGGGGAAATTATTTGCAGCCTCAAGTAGGGATCTTATCATTTTTTTGGACAGTTCTCGGTTGGTTGGTGATCGCACTTTATAATGTGACTGCTGCACTTGAAAATGTCTTCAATAGTCTCTTTAAACTTTTTGGACTATTTGGCTATCTTAATGATCCGGGAACACTCGTAGGAAAATTTTACCAAGGTTTCCAAATACTCGGGATTGCGATTTTTACCCTATTAGCTGTTATTCAGTTAGTAATAAGCGTTTTTGGCAAGCCATTCAAATATAAAGACGCGATCTTACATCTAATGCTAGTAACAGGTGTTTGTGCAGTTTTGCCTTTTACGATCACGAAAGTATCTTCAGTACTGTATACTGACTTGACTAATAAAAATTATGGAATCGAAAATATTACGGGTAAAGATAACAAAAAAGATTCAGTTAAAGATACTCTAGCGATCCAACCAGTCAAAAATAATGTGACGGATATTATGCAACTAGTTAAAGATGATTTTAATACTAAGAAGTATCCATTAGATCGCTACGGAAATATTAAAGGAAATGGTAATTACAATGAAATTACTGATGATCCTAGTCAAAAAGATAGCGGTAATTTCATTACACATATCGATTTTGGAGCTAGTTTAGGCGCAACAGATACTGAAACCTTGGATAACCTTGAGAAGAATAAAAAAATGAAAGGTATAAAAGGCTTATTTTTACATTACCCTAGCGACACTGGCGTTGCAATCAAGTCAGTCAATGAACATCGGTTTGTTAGTGGAGCAAATTTAGCCGAAAAGGTCTATTCGCGTTATAAAACTAATTTTTTGGCAATCTATGCTCAGTATATAGTTTTGATCGTTTTATTGGCCATGATGTGTGTAAAAATGGTGACTTCTATTTTTGAGTTACTTGTAACTGGATTAGTTGCACCTATTCAAGGATATAGTTCCGTTACTTCAAGTAGTAAATTTAAGGAACTACTGCTAACGATCACAGGAACGATCGCAGGTATTTACTTTGAAGTGATCATTATGAGAATAGTCCTAGAAATTATGCGCGACTTTCCAACAATTGCTATGACGACTTATGATAACAATGGGAATGTTATCGGGAAGAGTGCAACCTTCTTTTCAGGTATGACACCATTTGAAAGTGCGATTGCTTCGATCGTAGTTTATCTAGGTCTATTCTTTGGTGCAATGCGCGGTGTAACTATCGTTGAACGATGGTTAGGAGTCTCAGTTGGCCAAAACGATATTGCTCAGCAGGTTATGGGTGGCATGATGGTTGCAAATGCGATGGGGCAAGGCGCAAAAGCTACTGGACAATTAGTCGCAGGTGTTGGCTCTAGTGCAACCTCTTTGGCTAAACAAACCCCAGATATGATGAAAAAGGCAGGTGGTGGATTAAGTCAAGCTACCGGCTTCGTCGCAGGTGTTGGAGATCAGGTGCAAAAACAAGGACTAAGAACTGTTGCTAAGTCAGGAATCATGAATGCTCATGATAAAGTTGCTGGAGGTTTGCAAGATAAAACCCAAGCAGTAGCTGATAGCATGAAAGAGTCATTTGGTAAAGGTGAAGAATTAGGGAATGAGGCACTGAAGAATAATTATCCTTCAGGTGACGACTATCTTAATAAGCGTGCTGATTTTTCTGATGAGACGCCAACAAATGACAATAGTAAAAACGAAAATAACCAAGACGGAACAGAGTATGGTTCGAATCCCGAAGATTCGGAAACCTTGGAAGGATTTACTGGTGGTGTGAGTGATAATATCAAGCCTCAAGATACTCCTGATGACAATGGCGTAGATGGTGAACCTCAGGGTGGTTTGAATCCAGATCAGTCAAAAGACGAATTTGACGATTTTGATGATGATGGAGGGATAACTGAAGCTGGTCTAGACAGAGAAGATGATTCAAGTGGCGGTCTACAAAATGGAACACCGCAAAGTTTAGAAGAAAGTGGATCACAGTCTAAGACACAAGGTTCAAAGAATGGTGGCTTACAAACTAATCCATCACAAGAATCAGAAGAAAGTAGACCACAAGCTGAAATATCGCAAAATCAAAGAAATGGTGGTTTACAAACTAATCCATCACAAGAATCAGAAGAAAGTAGACCACAAGCTGAAATATCGCAAAATCAAAGAAATGGTGGTTTACAAACTAATCCACCACAAGAATCAAAAGAAAGTGGTTTAGAGACGAATTTGTCTGAAAATACTCCTAATAAAAATGGAAGAATGACAAGTAGTGGGACTCAGGCAGTAGGTGAAGATCTTTCAAGCGGATTAAACCAAAATATAAAAAATGTTGCTGAGGAACAACCGTCATCGAGTCAGTCTCAAAATTCTCCTCAGAATCAATTAGTGACACACGAAGAGATGGAAAGAAAGATGAAACCATCTAACTTGCAAAAAGCTGGTCAAAATTATCAGCAAGCAAATGCAACACTGACTCAAGGTTTACAACAGATGACTTCAGCTAAGAGTCACATTAAAGGAAAACGGCATGATGAAGATCAATAGTTTACTGGACAAAAATATTGTACTTACGGGATCATTAAATGCTATGAAACGAGAGGAGGCGATAGATGAGATTAAGAAAAGTGGTGGACTGGTTCAAAATTTTGTAACTGATAAGACAGATATTTTAGTACTTGCGCCTAAACAATTAAATATCTTTGGGAGTGATGTTAGATCACGTAAGTTGATTAAAGCCGAGATACTAAAAGCAGGTGGTAGTAATATTGAGATCATTTCAGAAAAAGAATTTTTGAGCTTATTAAAAAAATAAATGTACTTCAATTTGACTGAAAGTCTCTGAGAATATGGTGTGATAGCCATGTTTTGGGAGGCTTATTGTTTTAGGAAAATATTTATTGTCAAGATAGAGGAATACAGTAGGAGGGAAAATGATTAATACTAGCTATGATTAAATGTAAAAGCCCTTCTGAGCACAATCAATTAGCTCAGAAGGGCTTTACTGTAATCAAAAATAAATAACGTAAGCTGGACAGGTCTTCCAGCCTCTCATAGACATTATAAGGTAGATTTTTACTGAAGGCAACATGACTTATTATAGGCTAAAAAATCACTCAGGATAGCCTAAGTGATTAAAAATTTATATAGGATATTGGAGTTGTTGAAAAAAAAAGATCCTTTACCTATAAGGAAAGGACCGACTCTCTACATACAATTATATCCATATATTTTTTCAAAATCAATGGTTAAAAAGTATATTTACTCAAAAAAATTTTCCTCTCTGGCGCACAATTTTTTTGCCCCGAAAAACACAAAATTTTTGATCTCTAGTATCGTGTCTTTATCAAAAAGAAAGGAGTTAAAAATTTTGACAGAGACTACTTTTAAAGGGAGTGATGTTGATCGGTTACGTGGACTATGTGTCATGTATCCTAATTATTCTATGCAACAGCTTGCACTCATGATGGGGAAAGATATTGAAGAAATATTCCTCGTCATAAAATCTCGTAAACTTCCATACAACTGGAAGTTATAAAAACAGTGAGAGGAGAAACTTTCAAGAATGAAGTTATTATCAAAAAAACTTATCTTGACAACAGGTATTGGCTTAGGTGTTGCTTTAGCACTTGTTGGTGGGGGTAAAACATCTGCATCTGCTGATGAGGCGCCTCAAACAGTCAATGTTGGTAATTCAAGTAAAATCGTTAGTTACGCATCTGGGCACGCTGAGCGTTATGGAGCGCATAGAGTTGCCGTTATTCAAGAAGCGGGCACAGGTCAATACTTATTCTGTATTGAATGGTCAAAACGCGCCCCATCAAACGAACAAATATCGAAACGGTATCAGGCAAACCCTTCAGTGCAATGGTTAGTCAACAATTTCTATTCTGAACATCGTTTTCAAAGTTTAGGACAAGGTGAAGAAGGCGACTATTGGCTGTATCAAGCTGTTATTCATTGGGTAGCCGATCCCGATGATCATGCAACTTGGGGTGGTGGTGCGATCCAAGACGTTTTAGATCGTGTTAACCCTAGTGTACGTGCAAAAATTGAAGCTTTGCGAAATGAAGCTTTAAAACATAATGATGAATCTACTTCTGAGATCGTGACAAACAACCATAATCTAGGCTTTGATCCTAGCAATTTAGAAATCAATAAGGACGATCTTCAAGGAAACACCTACAAGAAGACCTTTTCGCTGAAAAGTGAAAATATGTCAAACGTGAAGGTGTGGTTAAAGAATGCTCCTGAAGGTGTTAGCTTAACTGGTAAAGATAATGCGGGTGTCAATTTTAACGATGTTTGGAATGGCACAGGGCTTCAAGTAAATATTCCTTACCGTGTGAATGCTGAAAAAGATTCTTACAATTTCACTGTTGCTACTAAAGGTAACTGGGAGAAAACATCGAAAGTTGCTTGGATCTATCAAGGAAGTAGCGATTCTCAAGCGGTAGCCAAACAAGATGTAAAAGCCGTTTCTGTTCCTCTTGACGCTGAGACAGATATGAATGTCACGGTAAGACCTGCAAAAGGTAGTATTGAGTTCGTTAAAAAAGGGACGGGTAATAATGGTGCAACAATTTTAAGTAATACTGAATTTACTCTATCTGGTGGTGATTTTACGCAAAAACAAATCACGGGTCAAAATGGGTATATTCGTTTTGATAATATTCCCCTAGGTAGAGACTATGAATTGACCGAAACTGATCAACCTAACAAGTATTACCGAAAAATGTATCATACAACGATCAATAATTTTAATGGTGACTTACCTACCCAATCCTATAATCTGGGCGAGGTAGTCAATGGAAGAACCCATCAACAATTTCAGTTGGTGAAAAAAGACATGCAAGGAAATGCTTTGAAAGGTGCACAGTTTGTTTTAGTACGTAATGATAATGGAAATGCGCATATTTCAATTGATGAAGCAAAGAAACAAGCATATCGGCGAGCGGGTGATGAATTGGTCGAAGGACATCAAGACCAAGATCCATATATTGCCACATCAAATGAAAAGGGTGAAGTCGTTTTTGATATGGTCCAAATTCCTAATGATGATAGAGAGCATACCTATTATGCTGTTGAGATCAAAGCGCCAGACAAATATACATTGAGTCAGACTTCAGTCAAATTGACGGCAGGTAAATATTCTCCAGATGTAGTTGGGGGTGAACTTTCCGATACAACTAATACTTTGCCTGCTACGGGTTCTGACAAGTTGCTGATTATTGTTGGTAGTGTAGTAGCCTTAGGTGTATTAGGAACAGGTACTTATTGGATCAAGAATAGAAAGGCAAAGTAAGATGAAAGCTTTTTTTCGGACAACTAAAGGAAAACTTTTAGTTATTTTGACGGTTGTCGCCTTGATAACAGCTTGTATAGGCACTTTTAAAATTTGGTCAGACAGACAAAGCTACACTCTTATGCAAAACAAAGTTACTGCTCCGGCAACTACTAAAAATAACAAAGTAAGCGGACGAACAGAAAAAATACAGAGATTTAGTGATTCTGATCTACTTAAGTATCGAAAACAGGCTCTAGATAATGATGTTGATAAGTATCCAAATGGGTATTTAGAGATTCCCAGTATCAAAGTTAAGCTACCGATCTATGACAGAGCTAATAATTTAACCCTTTCTTTAGGTGTTGGTAAAGACTATTACTTAGATAGCCAATTTGGTAAAGGAAATGTTGTTTTAGCTGGACATAACATGGAAAGATCTGGCGTCTTACTAAGTGATCTCTATAAAGTCAAGAACGGACAAGAAATCATTTTACATGGGCCAGACAAAAAAGACTATAAATATAAAATCGTAAGTAAGAAGATTCAGCCAGCACAAGTTAGAATCATCAATGGTAGCCCAGTTGCGGGAAGTGCCTATTATTTACCAAAAGATAATGAAAAACCGATCGTTACAGTCTATGACTGTGCTGATCATGGAAATGACCGCCTTGTAGTCCAAGGTGAATTAGAATAAGAAAGAAGCGATAATTAATGAATAAAACACTATCCAAAACTTTAGTTGTAGGTGGAGTTATGCTAAGTTTATGTGCCCCGGTTTTAGCTAGTGCCACGATCCTCCATGCTGATCCAATCTTGGTTCAAGCTGATCAGGTTGCTCCAACGAACACAACGATCGAGATCCATAAAACGATGTATGATAAAAAAGATGCAGCGTTTTTTGAAGATGAGCAGAATAAGATCAAAAATGATGGAACTAAAAAAGAAGACACTTTTTCAGATAAATTACTGCACTATAACCCAGAAACAATGGGAAAAGTAGAGTTCACACTTTACGATATTACTGATCAGATCAACGAAAATTATAAGGACGGCAAGGGTTTGACAGGCTTTACAGCTGGACAATCGAAAGAAGCACAAGGGCGTGTTGCTGAAATTGAAAAAGATATTGAAGCAAAAGGAGAAAATTCAAATTTCTTAAAGAACGCACAAGTTGTTGGTACGAAGGCGATTGATGGGGCAGGAAATGTAAAATTTGAAGGTGTCAGAGCTTATGATGCGTCAAAACCACAGAAATATCACTATTATGCAGCGGTTGAAACTAAAACACCTAAAGGTTTTGTTGTGGCCAAAGCAAAGCCTATCGTCTTTGTCAATCCTTATACGGATCCAGACGGAAAGCATTTCTTAAGTACAACTTACTTGTACCCGAAGAACAATACTCAAAAACTAAAGTTTGATCTTACCAAGTACGTTCTTTGGAACGAGAAAGAAGGCGAAAATACTGATAACGGTCAAAAAGAGCTAGCTGGTGCTAAGTTTCAGCTTTATCGAGGAAAGCCTGGTCATGGTCAAAAGATCGGTGATGTCTTAACGGCAGATAAAGAAGGGAAAGTTACAGCCGATAACTTGATCATGGGAGAATACTACTTCGTTGAAGTTCCTAGTGAAGTAGCAAGTAACGAGGCTGATAATCAAGCAAAAGCAGCATTATCACCAATTGCATTAAATAATGAAGATAATAAGTTAACATTCTCAATTGGTGAAGATGGTATCGATCCTGTTAAATTGCAAGGATCATTAGTTGACTATGGTAATCCGGAAATTACAAAAAAATTGACTAACGGTGTAGGAGAACATCAGTCACTACATCGAGGCGACCACGCCCACTTTGTTTCTAAAGTGACAGTACCACAAAATATTGCTGGCTCAGCATGGCAAATCGATGCTACGGGTACAAAAGCTAAAAGTGAACCATATCATGTTTTCTATACACGTGATGAACCACAAGCACATCTAAAAGATGTCGAAGGTGAACGTCATTTAGTAATTACAACGTCAGATAATAAGACACTTGAAGAAGGAAAAGACTATGAAGTAATTACTGGGAATAATAAATGGTTTGTTAATTATGTTACTCAAAATGTAAGTGAAAGTGACAAGCAAAAAATCAAAGAAGCTTGTGATTCAAAAGATAACGAGAAAATTCAAAAAGTTCTATCCGACTTATCATCAGGTAGTGCAACGGAGACTGTAATGGCACAAGCTGGTAAGAAGTTAACTTATAATTACGATCAGATCGTCAAAACGGATTCGCCACTTGATACAGATATTGTTAACGATATCTATCTTGGCTGGAATGATGGATCAGGCTACAAAGAAATCAAACGTTCTGATAAGACGGTTACTTATGGAGTACATTTTGTCAAAGAGTCCTCGGGATTCATGGGAACTGGGATCGCTGCTGAAAAACTCCAAGGGGCACAATTTGCAGTGCAGGATCTTAGAACCGGAAAATGGTTTGATGGTTTTAAAGATGATGCTAAAACCGGTGAAAAGACTGCGCAATGGGTCGATGATTATAAACAGGTTAATGATGGAATCTTAACCTCAGATGAAGAAGGAAAATTTTCATTGCAAGGATTTACTGAAGGTGAATACAAACTACGTGAAGTGAAGGCACCAAATGGTTATCAGTTGATGGAAGAAACTGTTAATTTTAAGATCGGACCAAATACTGATAAACAGACTTTAAATTCACCGGTTGTGATCAAGAATAACGAGAAAACAACGATGCCATTAACAGGTAGTCAAAAATTGTTGATTACAGTAGCTGGTGGAGTTGTTACTGTTAGTGTGTTGGGTGTAGGTGCGTATGCTCTTCGCAAGAAATTTGCTTAAGATGTGATCTAAATGAAAAGAATCAGCCATATCCTATATTACGCTTTTTGGACACTACTATGTCTTAGCATAATTGGTGTATCAACATATCCATTCATCTCTGATTTTATGTTGGCACAAAAGCAAAAGTCTCAGATCGAGCACTTTGACAAACAGGATAAGAAAACAAGTAAGAAAGACTATCTAGAAGCTTTTTACAAGAAAAGATCAACTAAAAAACAAGTAAGTGATCCTTTTACTCGAGAAGAGAAGCAAAAAGATAGTGGTAATAGCGTTGATGTGGCTAAGTCACAACTAACCACTATTGCTGTATTGTCGATACCTAAATTAAAAGAAGTCTTACCTGTCTATGATAATACTTCGTCTATCGCTTTGGACAATGGTGTTGGATTATTAGAGAATACTAGTGATCCGACGGGTGGAAAAGGAAAACACGCTGTTTTGACTGGACATTCAGGACTAAGTCTTAATAAATTGTTTACCGATCTTTCTAAGGTGAAGCTGGGAGATAAATTTTATTTAAAAGTCAATGGTGAGATCCATGCTTATAAAATCGATCAAATCAAAAAAGTTTTACCAGACAACATGAAGTATTTACAGGTAGAAAAAGACAAAGATCTAATTACACTAGTAACATGTACTCCAATATTCATAAATACGCATCGCTTATTAGTACGTGGGCATCGAGTAGCATATGATCGAACTGTTGAGATCCAAACTGATGGTGGTTTGACATCGTTAGGAAAAGGAATCCTAGTGGGTATAGGATCAATGCTGATTATTGTAGTGATCGTGTATTTAATGAAGAAGCATACAGCACATAAAAAACAGTTAATTCAAAATGAAAGGACAGGTTTGAGAAAAGTATGAAAAAAGATAAGATCGTCGCAAGTCTAATGTTATCGACAACATTAATGACTGTAGCGGTTCCTGTGCTAGCTGATCAAGCTAAGCAAAATTCAGAAATGACTGTTGAATCTAATAAGGTAAACAAGAATGAAGTTGCACCAGATAAGGAAAATAATGTAAAGGATACAAGTGCAACAAATTCAGCTATTTCCAGTAGTGGTTCTACAGAAGAAAGTAAAAATGATCCAATCCAGACATTAAAAAAGCAGAAAATGATCATCAAGAAGGTCATTGCTCAAGGTGGTAGCCGAATGGCTACGCTCTCCGAAAGTAGCGAAGGCGGTAATGAAAAATCTCCCGGGATCGCACAATCTGATTATAAAGGTGTCCCTAATTCTAAGTTCGTTATCTATGATGTAACAGATTTAATGGCCACTATTATCAAGGAAAAACTAGGTGTCAGTGAGGAAGAAAGCCAACAAGCCCTTGATACTGCAAGTTCTGAAGAAATTCAAGGCGATGAGAATAGCTCAACTAGTTCGGTACAAAAGGCGACAAGTGGCTCAAACAGTGAAACTTTAAAAAATTCAGATTTTACTGAACAAACGACGTCTCAAAAGGTGAGTGAAGAAAGTGGTGAACAATCTTCTGAGGATACATCTAAAGTATCAAAGGAAGTAGAGGTAGATCAAGGATTAGTTCAAAAGGTCAAGGATCTACGTCAAGGAGATACTTTAAGAAAAACTATTTCAGAACGTGCTGCCAAGCTTAATCAAGATCAATTGAAGCCAGTTACTGAAGTTACAACTGATGAACAAGGAATGGCCGAAATAGCATTACCAATTGACGGTAAATACCATGCTTATTATGTAGTTAATACTGAAACTGATAAGGAAAGTTACGCTACAAACTCGAGTCCTATTGTTGTGATCACTCCAGTATCCGATTCCAATGGAAATTATGTGGACGAATTCACAATTTATCCAAAATCAGATACGATTGAAAAAGAACAACCGACCCAAGAGACACCTCAAAATGAAACTACGGCAACAATGTACCAAACTGGTCATAAGGAGGACTCTTCATTGTTTACGAAGATCAAGAAATGGACTTCTAATTTCTTTTAAATAAGTGAAAAGACATCTTCAAATTACATGAAAAATTTGAAGATGTCTTTATTTGGAGAGGAAAATATTATTGTTAGATTCTATACTTTAAAGAAAAACGATAAAATACTTCCTTTATTTAATAAAAATAAGTATAATTGTGTTAATAATATAAAAGAAGAGGTGCAATTATATGAATGAATTTTCTTTACCTGTAGAACTATGCCAAGTGTTTGTAGATGGGATTTTGAAGGGATATAAAGAATATATTGGTGTAAGAAAGAAAGCTCAAAAAGATTTAGAAGTCAGCGGAGCTTATGCATGGGTTAAGGGGAATCATATAGATTCTAGCGTATGTGAAGAATGCTCGAAGTACAGTCATGTTAAAAGTTTGGTTGATAAAGCAGGATATACTTGGGAATATATTCAGTTTGTTCTGAATAATGAACAAGAGAAATATTTATTAATTGTGAAAAGTAGTCAAGGGATAGCAAATACTTTTAATGAAAAAACAGGAAGAAATAAAAAAGAAAACTATTTATATGATTATGCTGGTATAAACAATGCAATCATTAATAGTAAAAATATACAACTAAAAAAATCCAAAGATTTTGTTCAGTTAGAACTTTCTTTGCCAGAACTTGAAGCAATAAATAAAAATATTGCAATAAAAGCGCCAGAAGGATATACTCGTTTTTATGTGGTAACATATGAAGTAGATGAACAATCTAAAATGATTAGCAAGATTGCGTTAACATTACCAAATCAAGATAAAATGAGTTTAGTCGAGGTTGCAGATTTAACAGAATTAATAGAAAAAAGTGAGTATTCAATTGGTGAAGAAGAGCTTGAATTTATTAAGGGAGATAAAGTTCCTGATGGTGTATATCCTGATGAAACTCATTCATTTGGTTATGAATTTGTCGCAGAAAATCAAGAGGATATAATCTAGACAGTAAATCGACTAAAGAAGTGGGGTCATTACGATGTTCAATGGAGAGAAGTTACGTAATTTAAGAGAATTAAACGGTCTCTCTAGAAAAGAATTAGCAGATAAATTGAATATATCTGAACAGGCAGTATGGCAATATGAGAATGATTCTATATTGCCTCGTATTGAGATATTAAATCAATTACGTAATTTATTCCATGTAGAGACGCGGTATTTTTTTTCACCTGAGTATCTCATAGTCAAAGCCAGTGAAGAAAAAATTGCATATAGAGCAAAGGATAGGACTTCTAGAAAAAAGACAAAACTTGAGCTCACTTTTTTAAACTATATTGACCATTATATTAATTGCTTTGAACAACACTTATTAGTACCAAAGACACCTATAATAAGTATTAGAGAAGAAAGTCTGAAGTTTATTGAAAGAAGTAATCTAGAAAGAAACGAAATTATCAAAAAGATTGCGGAATTTTCCAGAACTAAACTATCTTTAAAGGATAATAAAGATTTAATGTATACTTTAGAGAATAGTGGTATCTATATTTTAGAAAAGAATTTAGGTTCTCAGATTGATGCCTATAGTGCGGTCACAAAAGATGGACGTTTGTATATAATTCTGGGTACTGTTAAAAAATCTGCGGTTAGAAGGAATTTTGATTTAGCTCATGAATTAGGGCATCTTTTATTACATGCTAATGTAGATATGGACACCTTGTCTCCTAATGAGCTAAATATTATTGAAAAAGAAGCATATTTATTCGCCTCTGTATTTTTATTACCAGAAAAAGAATTTATTTCTGATTTCTCTGAACTGAAAAGAAAATCGAATCCAGATTATTATATAGATTTGAAAAGAAAATACTTAGTTTCCATTGCAGCACTTGAAATGCGAGCATACGGTTTAGGTTTACTTTCTTATCAAGAGAATCGATACTTTTGGGGACAGTTAACTAGAAAGAAGTACAAATTATTTGAGCCATTAGATGATGAAATTCCTCCGGTAAAACCGGGTAAACTGCGCTATCTTTTTAAATTTGTTCTTACTAAAAATGTTGTTAACTTAGATAATCTATTAAATCAGTTTAATATACAACCTACTTTCCTTTCTAAACTTTTTAATTTAGATGAGCACTTTTTTGATCATTACCTAGAAATGGAAAAAGATTACTTTAGAGAGGCTAAAATTATAGATATGGACGATTTTCGTGATAAAGCATACTAAATTTATGGCACTACCTAATGGTGATTTGATTTAAGAAAATAAAGACCAGTGTTCTCACAACTATGTTTTTGTTGAGAATACTGGTCTTTTTCTATAGAGTTAACTCATCTGTTCCTAGCGTAATATCGATCAACTTATGACTAGGTGTGCCCTTAAAAAGTTCAATGATACAGTGCTTGTTTTTGAGTAATTTGATTTTCCGGTTTTGATCTGTACTTGGATCGTATGCTATAAGCTCGGAGTTTTTCTTAACTGCACGTTGAAGTTGTGAGACTATATCGGCTGTTAGATCAATGAAAAATTTACGTTTTAAGATTGGTGAAAATGTCTTGATGATCTCATCAAGTTCTATTTGCGTATAGCTCAGATCGTTAATTAATTTGCAGCGGACAAATAATAATTGATCAGTAGTTGTAGATTTAGGAAAATCAGAGTTTAACGTTGGAATCTGCCAAGTGACTTGGATCTTAAAGTTCTTCTGATATACATTTTTTGTAATCTGTGCGCTATAAGTTAACTCAGGAATATTCAAAGAAAAAATGTCTGTATTAAAGATCGTCTGTAATACGTAGGGAGAATATTCAAAAAAATCAGTTGGTAAAACATCGAAATACGTACATAAACGTTCTAATGTTTCAAATTGGATTCCGCCAGTCGATCCCTTAGCTAGAGAAAGAATTGTTGATCTAGCAATACCTAAATCACGATAAATATCACTTGCTTTGATATTTCTTTCGCTCATTAATTTATTTAAGTTATTTTGGAGCATATTATCACCTCATAAATATTGTATCATTCGGACTACATTTATTCAAAAAAAAAAAAAAAAATGAAATTAATATTGTGTTTTTGTAGTGTATAAGTTAATATGTATTTGTAAACATTGATATATAAAAAAGGAGTTGTCGTGAGTATGAAAAAAGAAATTTTACTTTCAACAGCAGCTGTTATGGGGACAGCAATCGTAGGTGCTAATGCACAAAGTGTACAGGCAGATAATGTTAATGATAATGGTAATGGTAATGTTGCTGTGATCCAACAACAACCAACAAATGACAAGAAAACTGCACAGGCAGATTTGGATCAAGCAAAAGAGCAACAGGCTCAAGCTCAAACAAATCTAAATAAAGCCCAAAATGATTTAGATGGCGCTAAAGCTGATGAACAAGTAGCAGCTGATAATGTACATAAGGCTCAAGGTGATGTTGATCAAGCTCAAGAACTGAAAAATGAAGCTACGCCCGAAAATATTGAACAAGTAAAAGATAGTATCAAGGATCAAGAAAAAAACATTGCTGAGGTTTCTAATAACGTAAAAATTAATGATACCAACGTTGCAACTAAGCAGGTAGCAGTTGATAAAGTAACTCAGGAAGTAAATAAAGCCAAAGAGGGCGTTGATCAAGAACAAAACAATGTTAATCTAGCGCAAGCAAATGTTGATCAGGCTCAGAAATTGCTTGATGAAGCAGACTCAAAAAAAGCCCAAGATGAGTTAGAACGTTCTAAAGAACAAGTAAAGCAAGATACTGTTGATCTCAATAATAAAAAAGTTCAAGTAGAAAACACACAGAAAAACCTAGATGAAGCCAATAAGCAAGTTGGTGAGAATGAACAAGCTGTAAATATGGCAAGTGACAATGTTTCAATCAAACAAGTAGTAGCTGATAAAACTGCTGATAATAAAGCACAGGCTCAAACTGCGGTTGATCAGGCAACGCAAAAGGTTAATGTGGCACAAGCTAAAACAGACGAAGCTAAGAATATTTTAGATGGGACTAATGCTCAAGATATCATTGATACAGCTAAAGCTGCTAAAGGTAGATTAGCTATCGATCAACTTGACGTCCAACAAAAACAACAAGATCTAAATAATGCTATTACTAATAAACAAAATGCTGAAAACGTTTTAAATAAAATCAATACGTTAGTTGAGACAGAAAAAAATGTTGTGACCAACAAGCAAGCTGAAGCTGATAAAGCACAAGCTACTTTTGATCAAGCTAAGACTGAACGTGATCAGGCCCACAATAAGGTTGCTGAAATTACAGATAAATTGAATAGTATCAATACGATTACATTGCCTGATGGATTTGCGCAAGCCTGGAAAGATATTCTTGAGGGCAAAACAGATTATAGTATCCTGAAAAATTTTATTTCAGAAGCTTATAAATTAAATAAATTTAAGGCCTCAAGACATGATGATAGCATAGAACTTCAAACATCGAATATAACAGAAGATCAACAAAGAGAATTAACCCTTTGGGTAGCTGGATTATTAAATCAAGTAAGGCAACAGATGGGATATGATAATCGGCTTGTAGTTACAGAAAATTCTTTAAGGTACTCGAGAGTTATCACACAAAATACACCTCTAAATATATTCGATCACAGTAAGGAGGCTATAAAAAAGGGAGAGGAAGCTATTGGGGGAACATGGGGATCTGCAGAATCTATTGCGTCCATTGGTTTTAATAGCGGGTCGTTAAGTTTATATAAAGAAATGATTTATAATAGAATTTTAATGCTTATATTTAATGACGCCTCTTCCCAATGGGGACATGCCAAACAATTACTGGGTGTTTATGGTAGAAAAGATCCTACCACCCATTTTGGCTTTGATATAGCAGCTAACGGTGTGATCCATTTCAATGATTACTACCCAAAAAAAGAAGATAATAATTTCATCGCCATTTCAGATAATTATGATCTTCTGCAAATGCAGTTAAATAATGCACAAAATGCTTTACAAGTTAAACAGGTCACATTTGATACGGCTCAAAAGCAAAATAACGACGCACAGAGCGCCTTAAATTCTTCTAAGAGTAGTTTGTCTAACTTAGAAAAAGAACTTTCTGATAAGCAAAATACATTTAATTTGACGGTTGCTAAATTGAATCAAGCACAAACGAACTTGAATAATGCGCAAAATACACTATCCCAAGACAAGTTTAAAGCAGATGAGGCGCAACGAGCTGTTGATAGCTTGAGTGCTGATATTAAAGTAAAACAAACTAATTACGAAGATGCCTTGAATGCTTTGAATCAAGTAAAAGATATCTTGGCAGAAGCGCAGGTGAGTTTAAATAGTGCTACAGAGGCTTATAATAGCGCTCAGAACGATTTAAATACTGCTAAGGTACAATTCAACCAAACTAAGGAAAAACTTGCTACAAGTCAAAATAATTTGGCAAAATTACACAAAGATCTTACTTTGGCCAAAGAAGCTGTCAAAAATGCTCAAGCTAAATTAGTTAATGATCAAGAGCTTGAAGCAAAAGCACAAAAAGCGGTAGATAATTTTAGTGCTGATTTAGCAACTAAACAAGCTAACTTAGACAAGGCAAAGGCTCTTTTGGCTGATAAACAGCAAGCTTTGAAGGCAGCTCAAGATGTATTGAACGCTAAGAATGAAGCTTTAGATAAAGCTCAAGCAGATCTAGTCAATGCAAAACAAGTTTTGAAAAATGCCCAAACAAAATACGATCAAGAAATTTTAAACTTGAAGAAACTTCAAGAAAAATTGTCAGATCTTGAAAATGCTGATACGATCCTAGCTACAGCCCAAACTAACTTGAGCAATGCTAAGGAAAAATTGGCAAAAACTCAAGCAGATGTTAACGCCAAGCAGCAAGCTTACGATTTGGCGAAAGCTAATTTAAATACTAAGACTGCTGAAGTTGAATCAAAACAGTCTAACTTAGATAGACTAGTTGCTCGTGAAGAAGCAGAAAAGGCATTTGAATTAGCGGAGAAAAAAGCCAAGCAGTTAGCACGAGAAGAAGCTAAGAATACTCTATTCTACCAAGTTGGAAATAAGATCTTGAACGACAAAGGTAATGTAGTCTCAGACTATAAGACAAATGGAATTGAAGTTTTTGATTCGCAAGGGAATCTTGTTGGCTACGTAACAACTGAAGTTAAGAGTCGACGTGTGAGCCAAGAAATCAAAAAGCAAATGGCTTCTCAATTACCACAGATGGGTGAAAAAACTGAACAAACAACAAGTAAATTAGTAGCCTTAATGTTAGGCATTGCCAGTGTTTTAGGATTAGTTGAAATCGATCGTCGAAAGAAAAAAGAATTTTAATCAAGTATAATTATAAATAAAATTAAGACCTAGCATCTTCGAGGTGTTAGGTTTTTAGTGTATACTGATTTACACATTTAATTATATTTTTCAAGTAGGAGTAACTTTTAATTGAACTTACAAACATGGGAATATATTTCTTCAATAGTTGGCAATATTGTTGTTACTATCTCGCTAGTTACAACATTTTGTGAGATTATAAAGTCTGAAAAAGAGAAAAGAAGAGGAGTTGCTAGTAAAGTTTTTATTGGTGGGATAAAAAACAGAGTATAGGAAAAAAGACAAAAACAAATACATTTCAGATATCAAATCATTCAAACGAACCAGTTCATAACGTTATTATTGATATCGAATGTGGGTATGATCATGAAAGTAATGAAATCTCTCCTTTATCAATTGGAATTTTGCCACCAGGTGATTTTCTGATTCACTATAATTTGCATATCGAGCAATCAATGCATAAAGTACCTGTCCCAGTAGTATACTTTGTAGATTCGGCAGATAGAAGTTGGAAAAGAAATTATAATGGAAAATTAATTAAGCAAGATTTTGATATTTCAAAGGATCCTAAGAGAGTGGCGATACCCCAAACTGACTTAACATTAATACGAATAAAATGATTGATCACTATTTTAGATAGTGGATGGTATATAAAGGGGCACGCTCTAATATTATTCTTGTATCACAGCTAGTTTTCTATTCTATTGAGCATTATATTATGAATGTTTGCTTTTTTATGTTAATTTTTTTATATATCAAAAATATGTTGCTATTAAACTTATATTTTAATACATCCTTGTAAGAAAATTTTTTTATATCGGAGGGAAACAATGGAAAAAATAAAATTAAATAAAGATTTTGGACAACTTGTAATACCACATGGATATGAACTTGATCCAACAAAAAAGTATGTGATAAATCTCGAAAATGAATTACGTGAGCAAGAAAATATTCTAAATTCGGTGCAGATGATGGGTTTACCTGCTTTAGCAGATTACCACACATGGTTGGAAGATAACGGATTTGATATCGATGTACCTAATCCTACTAATGCTGTCGTATCCCAATTTTATGGGGTAAAGCCTTTATGGAAGACAGAATACTCCCAAGGAATTGTAGTGAGAGATGAGGAAGATGAAGACTACTTTATTGTTATGGAATGCAGCAGATTAAATGAGAGATTCAAATATACGCAAATAATTTTAACGTTAGGTGGGTGTATGTAATAAAGTTTTCCCAGTCCCATTATTTGCTGACGATGAAATCATTGATGCAAATGATGAAAAAAGCTATCAAGGACGGGGGAGATTCAAGAGTTTTCAAACACTTTTTTCAAAATAGTACTGAATTAAAGCATTTTTGGACTATTGTTGAATCAGACAAAGAAACTGCTGTTTCTTGGGGAGTAGTAGGAAAAAGATTAGAAACAGGAGATATTTTTACTCTGACAGGAAAAGATGTTGCAAAAATCAATGATGAGCAAAAGATTATCTATTTACCAGTGATAGGAGATAATGTCTAATAGAAGGAATCTCTAACAAGTTATTTGAGCTTAGGCCGCCAGCTCCTTGCTATAAGCTATAGTCATGGTGCGAAACGATAAGATTTGTTGTTACACAACAACACAAAAGTCCAACCTACTGGCATAGATTGGGCTTTTTTTGCATCAGGCGCGACTCTGACGTGTTAGCAAGCAACTTGCTTCTCAATCGTTGTTTTTGTCCTTTTATTCTAACCAATGAGAGACTAGTTCTGTGACTATGCCAACGAATATTGGTATAACGATTAACGATAAAATTATCCTAATTATTTATATATTTAGATATAAATTGATCTATTGATTTGTTGTTAGAAAAAAGAATTATTGTTACAATTAAAGTGTGAGGAGAGATAGGTTATATATAAATAAATCAAAAGCTAATCCTGTGTGAGTAGGGAGAACTTTTAAGCGCTCGACACGAATTTTTTTGCCATCTTTTGTTTGTTTTTTTATATTTTGAAACCGGATACAGATGTGCTTTTAAATACAGAAAGGAGAAGTAAAAATGCAATCAAAAAAATTACTAGTTACAAGTCTCTTAGTTTTTCTACTGTCTCCAGTTGTAACACCAACTGTACAAACGGTCAAAGCTTCAACTGATACAACAACAGCTGTAACTGTTCCAGTAAAGGAAAGTGATTATAATTCCTTAAAAGAACAGCGTAGTATTTGGACTAAGATTGCCAAGGCTGCACTCAAGAAAGCTATACAAAACAGAAGTGCTGTCATAAATGCAGTTAGATCCGTTTCAGGTAGAACAGTGGCTAATCAAGTGGATAGGTACTATGGCGCTATAGTAAATGCTCTAAAACCGTTACTAGAGTGGAGTGAAGTTCCAGCGCAAGCTGTTTATGATGCCGTATATAGAAGCGTAAGAAGTGCTGGAGCG
Organism: Ligilactobacillus faecis; assembly: GCF_029889745.1. Classification (NCBI taxonomy): domain Bacteria; kingdom Bacillati; phylum Bacillota; class Bacilli; order Lactobacillales; family Lactobacillaceae; genus Ligilactobacillus; species Ligilactobacillus faecis. Next base: position 23,757 of record NZ_CP123639.1, on the reverse strand, counting down.
TCTAATAGTGTTGCCACTAATATAGCTCTTGCAATAAGGGAAGCGGTGAGCTGGATACTATGAATTTAAGCGAATATGCATTTTCTAAAGTAGAAAATCAAATGCTTTTGAAAGACTCAATTATTGATCTTGCAACTCTTATGGGTCATACAGCTACTGAACCTATCTCTTCACATATTTTTTGTTTAGAATTTGATTTCACGCAAGAAGAACACGATAAAATATTATTACGGTTAAATCTACTATCTGATAAAAAGAGTTTAAGCATAGAAAAAATACGAGAGGAACTAATAACGATTGTTCCAAAGGTATCAGAACTACCAAATGATATTTTTAATGGCATGCTTAAAATTTTCCTAAAACAATTCGATATAAAATTAACAATACCTGACTTAAACTAGAACTTAAAGTGCTTAGAAGTAAGCACTTTAAGTTCTAGAGGAGAGTCTCAAGGTCTTGGTTCGTTGTTTTTCCAAAATTTTTGCTATAATCAAAGTGCGAAATGAGATAAGGTTTACGTGAATAACACAAAAGGAGCTGGGAACTACTAGCCTCTTTTGCGTTTAGAAGTATATTCTCTGTAAAGTGGTAGCAAAACGGTAGCAATTTGCTACCACTTTTGATGTCATAGTGAAAAAGTGCTCCCACTTTGCTACCACTAATTTTAGATTGAAGCATTGCGAGCGCTCCGCCTCCGCCCACCGCGCTTAGAAAATATTATATAAACTTCAGTCGCTAATGCTCCTTGCGCAAGTCGTTAAGACGACTTTTGCACATATCATAGCAAATAGACCGCTACAACTCCAAGCGTTTCACGTGCTAACGCAGAGTTGTAGCGGTCTATTTGCTATGAACTTTAAGAAAATGTAACGTTTGATAGCATTGGAGGATATATTATGAAAGAACAAAAACAACCTTTTTATCGAAATAAGGTAGCAATGTTGCTACGTTGTTTTAGCATTGCAAGTATCATTGGTTGGATAACCGTTTTTCTTCGAGGTACTTATCTGTATTTGATCTTAGGGTGGGATTTAGGGTTTATTTCTACAGTTTATTTTATTGCTGCCCCATTTATAACTGTATTTATTGAAATGTTGCATAATAAAGCTGTTGAGTATGGCAATTATTTGTTTAAACAAAAGTTTACAGATTAAGATTTTGAGGTGATTGAAAATGGAAGAATTAGATAAAATTATTGCCAAGATTCAAAAGCTCATGAAGTTAGCTCAAGATAATCCTAATGATGAAGAAGGACAAACAGCGCTTATGTTAGCGCAAAAAATGTTATTGAAGCACAACTTGTCGATGCAAGATATCGATCGGAAGGATAGGAGACAAACAGATGCGAACATCGTTGAAACAGAATCTGAATATTTGGTGCGTATGCCTTGGTGGAAGGCAGAGTTACATGTAATATTAGCTAAAAATTTTCGCTGTAAGTCGATCAGACGAAGATATTACAACCGGAAAGAGACGACAATGATATTTTTTGGGTATAAAGATGATGTTAGAATTGCAACGGAAGTCTATGAAGCAACATTGATGTATTTGGAGTATAGGCTAGGAAGGATTCGGAAAGAGCACCTTGGAGTTGTGTATAGAAATTCTTATTTACAGGGATTTCTTCATGGGATAGATGGGAGATTCAGGCAGCAAAAACGAGAATTACGAAAGTTTGAGTTGATGTTGCAAGTACCGGCCGAAGTAGATCGCGCTTTTAAAGAGATGAAACTAGGTAGTTACACCACTACTAATCCAAAGGTGTTAAATGAAGAAGCGTATCTTATAGGGTATGAGCACGCTAAGAAATCAAAACTAATGCCTAAAGAGATATTGAATAGAGGCTGAAAATGAGTAACGATCATAGATAATCATGCCTATAATGGGGCACGATGATACTGATCTTTAAAAATGTAGCATTAGAAAGAAGGGGCATGTATGAATGGAAGATGTGAAGTCATTTATTCAAATAAATTATCACAAGAGATGGGTGATAAGCGATATATTGTGATCGATGCACAAACAGGTGAGATATTGGATAACGCCAATGGGTATGGGTATAAAAGTGAGCAAAATGCTTATCGAGCTTTTGAATATAAGAAGCAACAGGAAGAAGTGATCAAACTATTGGAATCAGAACAGCAATTAAATGAGGTGGCTGCGGCAAGATCTTTTTTATTGGAACATGCAGATATTCATGAGGCTCTACTAAATGCTTCAGCATTTGATACATACACTAGGCTGAATGAAGATGGTAGTGTGAAGTCAGTAACAATTTATGACACTGATGCCCTGAAGCGAGAACCTGAGGAATTAACGGCAGAAGTCGTTGATCGTATTCTATACGAATATGGTTATACGGATTTGAATTTTTCGGCAAAAACCTTGCTAGAGGCCTTTTATGGTTAGAGAAAAAAGATACATCTATATCAAGGTCGAATTTTTAAATGGCACAAAAGGAGATTACTTGTTACCTCGGGATCTTCAAAGCCCTATGTGGTATTATATCAGTCACAATAAATCTGATTGGAGAGAATTATTGTCCGGAGCACTGATAAATGTCCCGATAAGACCATATGTTAATCATGAGACAACGATCAGAGTTGCTAAAATTGATGCACAATTTATTAAAACTCGAAACAAAGGAATGAGGGCACGAAGCCAATTTATTATTCGTAATAATTGGTATCAAGTGTCTTTAAAACAACTGATTTTGAGCAGAAGATTTTTACGACATGATTTTTCTTTGAAGAACAAATTTTTGATCACGATCGATCTATTGCGCTGGTGGTCACGTAGTAAGTGGAAAGGTAAGTGATATAGTATGGAAGAAAAACTTCAAAGGGACTTGTTCAAGGATATTGCTGAAGCAACAAAAGAAACATTGGGAGAGATCGGGTATCGAAATACTATCGTAGTAGGTGCGACTGATTATGGAGAAATGGCCCAATATATCAGTGGAAATTATAGGGATATAGCACATATGATTACTATATTATTACTGAATTTACCAGGAAAAACAGAAGAAATCTTAGAACAGATTTTAGATGATCTAGAAAATTTTGAGTTTGAAAGGGATACAGGTGATCACTAATGGAACTTTTTGCATTGGATTTAGGAAATAAGCAAACAAAATTAAAGAGCAACAAGGCAGAATATGTGTTGCCTTCACAGATCTTAAATGAAAATGATCTCCCACAACAATTAGGAAATCTAGGTAATTTGGGTATCAAACGGGATATTACGATGTATAAAACCCCGTTTGATGAACAAAAATGGGCTTGGGGAACTGACTTGGTTAATTTAAAGCTAGATGATTATTTACAAGATACATTGATGTATCGCGATCGTTATAGCAATCATACGTTTAAATTATTGGCCAATTTTGCACTTGGACTTTTAGCTACTGATTTTGAAAAAGCAAAAAATGAAATTATGTCCGTTACAGTAGTTGCTGGTGTGCCAACAGAAGATTATAACAGCAAAGAGCAACTAAGGGGCTTAGCTGAAGTTTTAAAGGGGCAGCATCAAGTTGAAATCGATGGGACAACAGTAAACGTGAAAGTTGAGACCGTGTTGATCATACCGCAACCTATAGGGACATTTTACAATGTCTTATTAGATGATGAAGGGAATTTGAAGCGTGAGGGGCTTTTAGATGAAAGAGTTGGAATCATCGATATTGGCGGTGGTACGATCTTGATCGATACATTATTGAACTTTGAATTTGATAAAAAAGCGCGTAAACAATATTCGACCGGGGCAAATGATCTTTATGAAGCGATCGCCAGTCGTATCGAAGATAATGTGAGCTTATACCAAATAGAGAAATTGGTTCGTGCGGGGATCGCAGAAAAGCAATTTTCCTATAAGTTTTCTAAGAATAATATCTTGGACATTACAGGAATTGTTGAACAAGAAATCAAAAGTTTTAGTCAACGTTTAGTTAGCCAGTTACGTAGCACATTCAAGGACATTAAGAGCATCGATACTTTGATCATCACTGGAGGAACGTCAAATATCATTGATCAAAGTATGATAAGAGCAGTTTTTGAAAAGGTGATCTTTGTTGATGATGCAGAAATGGCAAACGTTCGTGGCTTTTATAAATATGGTTTTACTGAGGTCGGTGAATAGCGTGAAAGAACGGCAAAAATTAATTAAACAGATTAGTTTTAGGCTGTATGACAACCCTAGGGATCAAAAAATATATGAATTTTTGCAGGGATCAGCACAAAATCAATCTGAGTATATCCGTAGTTTGATCGAACATCAGATGAAGCAATCTGAGCAGATCAGTGAAAATAAAATAGTGCCGATAAAACCGCAAAAACATTCAATGCAGCAAGAAAAGCCAAAAAAGAGTTTCTCCAGTGGCTTTGCAGGTTTTAGAGCATAGCTCAAAGGTCGATTTTACGGCCTTTTTATTTTGTCCTAAAAAAGCAGATATTTAGGCTAACCCCTAAAATATAGGTGTAATTTATGAAGTGAGATGAGTTGATGGGGTATGGACTATATCCACACCAAAAAGAATTGAGCACAAAGATCGATCAAGCATTATTTTTCATGGTACATCGAAAAGAGTTGGTAGGACAGATAACAGCTGATCTGATAGCTTCTGACGTCAATATGGACTATGTAGTAGTGTGAACATCAGTGATAAAGTTAAATAATCGCTTAGGAAAGCTTTCTGAGCCATATATGATCGTCACAGATGAAACGCATCACTCAAAAGCTAGGAATTTAAAGATGTTTACAAAGTCATGGTCGAAAGAAAAAACGACGACAAAGTAAAAAGCAATCACAGTACAATTAAAAAATAAATAGCAACTTAAGTGTTGCCAAAATGTATTTGCTTGAAAGGAAATACTTGAACTAAAGACTTAACGCGCTCCGCCTCCGCCCACTGCGCTGAAATGGTATAAGTATCTTTCAGTCGCTGTTGCTCCTTGCGCAAGCCGTAAACGGCTTTTACACATATCATATACTCCAAAGCACTACAACCCCAAGCACCTCGTGTGCTGGCGCAGGGTTGTAGTGCTTTTCCGTCTATGAACATTAAGAAAATGTAGCGTGCATGACACGTTAACATATCAAAGAGGGTGGTAATAATATGGTCACTGTAGCAGAACAAAGAGAACAGGCGAATAAGATATTAAAGAATTTAATTGGATTAGACGTAGATAGTGCATTTTGCGCTGAAACTTTAATGATGTTTTTTAAGTCAGAAAGACCTGAAATCGCTGAAATTTTGATAAAACATGAGGTATATCCGTATTATCTCACTAAGAATGGAAACTTTATCTCTGTTTTAGTCGTTTCAAATTGCCCTGAAGAATATATTGAGAACTTAAGGTTGTCCAAAAATGGTATTGTATATGCGTATGTGTACAATCTTTCGCAACCTAATTTTTCAGAGTTTGGCATGATACAAGTTGACAGCCAATTAAGACGTATTGCATAAGGAGTGAACATGGTGAAAAAATACTATGATGAATTTGGAAAACTACCTTTAGCCAAAATGGCACAAAGTATGTCAGATATGACTTATAGCTACCATGAGACTAAAGTTCCAACAGCTCACTATAAAAAGTTGTTAGATAAAAGTTTTGAAGAGATAATTGAAAGTAACATATCAATAAATTTGGTAGACACGTATTTCAAAACTCTAAAAACACTTCATGATGAAAATCCTAAATGGTTCATGCAAGCGTTACTTTGCTTAGATGTGAAAGTAAGACCGTCTAGTATAAAAGCTAATGAGTACCAAGCACTGGAGCTAACGTATGCTAAATTTTTAGAGGATAAGTCAAAACATGTAGCGCCTGCTTACATAAGCATGTTTGAAAATATTAGAGACAATGGGGCAACATATAACTTGGAATGAATGACTTATTGTACAACAGAATGGAGACGGTGAGTGGTAGCAAAATGCTACCACTTTTTAGCTTTAAGCATAAATTTTTGTGAAAATGGTAGCAAAATGCTCCCATTTTGCTACCACTCAAGTTAAAATTAAGGTAGAGTGGTAGCAAATTGCTACCACTTTAGGAATGAGTAAACAAAATGCTCCCATTTTGCTACCACTAATGCTAATGTGAAGATTTATGAGCGCTCCGCCTCCCGCCCACCGCGCTTAGAAGAGTGTATATAACTTCAGTCGCTAAAGCTCCTTGCGCAAGGTGTATCCACCTTTTGCAACTATCATAGACTCCAAATACTTACAACTCCAAGCGCTTTGCGTGCTGACGCAGAGTTGTAAGCATCAGTAGTCTATGAACATGTAAAAAAAGTAGGATGTAATTGCAAAAACAAGAAAGGTGTGTGGTTAATGGATAAAAACCGAGAGCTAAAATTGGAAGAAAAGTGGCAAAAAGCTGGTTTTAAGGACAATATTATATTCACTTGGATATTGTCAGAAAATGAGGATATTTGTTTGGAACTTCTGCAAATGATATTGCCCGAATTAAATATCACGAGTATTTACGATATTAGAAGTGAATATACCACAAAAAATAGTTCCGTCTTTCGTGGGGTGAGATTTGATGTTTATGTAAAAGATGTTACGGGTCGCATGTACGATATTGAAATGCAGATAGCTAATCATCATGATTTAGGAAAAAGAATGTCTTATTATCAAAGTAACTTAGTAAGTCGCTCCCTAAAGTCTGGACAGTCATTCGTAGAAAAAGTAGATACATATGTTATATTTATCTGTGATTTTGACTTTGGCGGTCTTGGGCTACCTAAGTACACAACTAGTTTAATTCTTGAACAGACAAAAGAAAGAGTTGAAACAGGCGAACATAATATCGTTTTGAACGCAAAAGCAGAAAAGTTTTCAGGTACATCAGCAAGTTTGAAGGCATTTTTAAAATTTGTTAACAATGGTATCCCAACCGATAGTTTTACAGAAAAGATAGAAAAAAGTATACATGAACTGAAGTCAGATACAGGAAAGAAGGTGAGTTTTATGGACTATGAACAAAACCTTGCAACAGAGCGTTACTATGCAAGAAAAGAAGGCATTCAAGAAGGACAAGAAAAAGTGCTTGAAAAAGCGATAAAAAAATTAATCGGTAAGGGCTATAACAAAGAAAAAGTTATAGAAACTGTTGCTGATTTTAATGATATTGAGCGTGATGAGGTAGAAAAAATTTACGACAAAATGTTTGTGAAGTAATGACTAAGCGTCTTGAACATAGGTTTCGAGGCGCTTATTTTATGCAGATTTTTCTTTTACAGCGAGCGCTCCGCCTCCGCCCACCGCGCTTAGAAGAGTGTATATAACTTCAGTCGCTAAAGCTCCTTCCGCAAGTCGTTAACACGACTTTTGGGACTATACACAATAGTCCCGACAACACAACCTCAAGCACTGTGTGTGCTCACAGGTTCGCAAGATTGCATTGTCAGGACTATTGTGTACTTAAAGAAAATGTAACACATATTAAAGAAAGAGAAGTCTAATAAATTAGACAAAGAATTTTTAGGAGGGTAAACGTAATGGTTATTTACGATAATTTTTCAAAATTTGCAGATCAACATCAAGAGCTGGCAGAATATTTTTTAGAAATCAAGGAACGTGGTTATTTTAAATACTATGGAGGAGAGGAGTTACCTAGCGGCTGGAACGAGAGGGAGATTTACTATTATGAAGATCGACAAGAATATGCAGAATACTATCGAAATGCATGCACATGTATTTCTCCTATGCTAATTTTTGATTTTGACTGCCACAATTGGGAAATGATAGAGATAGCGTAGTATGTAATGTTGAGATAGAAGCTAGCTATCAATAAAATGTTTATGAAGTAATGACTAGGCGTCTTGAACATAGGTTTCAAGGCGCTTATTTTATTTAAAATAAGATAGCGCAATACAGATCACTATCTTTTTTTACTTGTCCTAAAAAAGTATATTTTAGTATTGAAATTTAAAATAAGGGAGTGCTTTAGAAGGAAAGGTGAATTAATTGGAATTTTAGGAACGAGCACATCGAAATTTAAGAGGAGATTAACATGGACAAAAAAATTAAAGATAGTGTAGTAAACTTGCTAAGAATTTGCCTAGTTTTTATTACGGTATATGGGATTGGATATGCAAGTTATTGTGCAGAAGCTGTTGGTGAACTTTTCGAAAGAAAGTAAAAATAACAACCTGAGATTTTGATATCTTTTCTGTTACAGCGAGCGCTCCACCTCCGCCCACCGCGCTTAGAAGATGATATATAACTTCAGTCGCAAGGGCTCCTTGCGCAAGCTGTAACCAGCTTTTGCACATATCATAATTAAAAATAAGCTACAACCTCAAGCGCTTCACGTGCCTAGCAAGGTTGTAGCTTATTTTTAATTATGAACTTTAAGAAAAAAACAGATAATGTGGGGGGCATAACAGTGATGAATAGTAACGATTTTTTTGTTGAAGATAAGGAAGAATTGAGGCGTTTAGTTCAAATTGAAAAAATGTTGAAACTACCATTAGTTCAAGCTATCGAGCGTTTAAAACAACTAGAAAACATTCAAAATGTCGATCACAGTGAAAGGTTTACTTTGAGCAACGCGAGATTTGCATTTTTAAATGAAATGGTAGATGAACCAAGTTTTGAAGGTGGGATCGATCGAAAAGAATTTAGAGATTTTATAGTTGAAAATTATTTGTTCGATCGTTTTTTCAAGTATAGCTATCAGGAACTAAACCAAGTTTGTTAAATATCCTAAAAAATACAGATTAGGTCTTCGTCAGTATCCTATAAGTAATTAATTTTATGAGGAGGCATAAGATGAACGGTAATTATGGAGTAACGCGTGATATTAACGCAAAAATGGTAATGGCGGGTTTTTTACTTTGGAAGTTGCTAGTGGTGGTTGTGGCTTTAGTGATCGCATTTTTAACAATGGGAAAAATTTTTCCAACAAATGGTTGGTGGAAGTATGCACAGATACTATATTTGTTTTTAACGCCAATGTGGGTCGGATACTTATTGCTTCCAGTTTTTAGTGGGAAAACCATTTTATGGGCCTTTTGGTTAGCAATAAGAAGAAAAAGACAGTTCTATCGTAGCTTTCAAAAATAAGGGGTGAAGAAATGAATATTAAGCGAAAAGAGCGTTCGACTAAACAATTTATTGAATGGTTAAGAATAGCACCGTACAAGCGAATATTGAAAAACAAGGGTGAATATATCGAGCTGTCAAAAGATAGAGGATATATGCAAATTTTGGAAATCACGGGTAAAAATCTCAACGGACTTAGCCATGAAGAACAGCAAAGCACATTGCTCAATTACCACACATGGTTGGTACAATTTCAAGCTAGTTTTGAGATATATACGACAAAACTTCCGACTGATACTACGCAACAGATCGCGTACCTTAAATTTTGTTTGGCTAATACTGATCTGTTGCTAAAGAAGATTACGGATCGACGAATAAGGGATCAACTTTTAGATCAGAAACAGATATTGGAACAAAACATTAAGACCGAAGTACAGATCCAAAAAGAAATTTATAACTCAGAATTTTTGCTATTTCTTTTTGGGCAGACGATAAAAGAATTAGATGATATAGTTCAAAAATCTATGAACTACGGCAACCAAGATTTTGTTCCCAAGATGATCACTAGAAAGAAAAAAGAGGAAGTTTTAGAGCAAATCAATAATATGAATGGGAAGGTGTAATAGTGGTTTTATTGTCTAAACGAGAAGTTAAGCAGTATATGAAGCAAGGGTATGACTTAGATTTTTTGAGTCGAGTGCAGCCTAAAGGCAATCTAAATTTCAAACCTGATCTATATTATTACGGTGGTGATGGTTATTATACGATCTTACATGTGTTGGGGTATCCGACAAAAGGTCTAGCTAATTTTTGGTTACGAGACTTGATGCAAGTTAAAGGTGCTAGAGCATTTTTATCAGTCGAGCCAAAAGATAGTGAAAAGATCAAAAAGCAAATCACTAAAGCGATCAATGAAAAACAAACCCGGATCTCTGGTAAAAATAAACAGACGAATAATCAGACAGAATTTGATGAGATCAAAGAATTGAATGAACTTTATCGACAGATTCAGCAGCTAAATATTTCATTGAAAGGTATATACGTCAGATTATTTGTTACAGCAGATACCGAAGAGTTACTACAAAAACGAGTGAAAGAGATCAAAGAGACATGTTCAAGTTATAAAATGTCAGTCTTAGCTGGAGAACTAGACTTTGAATATTTGAGTCCTTTTATTACACCGAAAAAGCAATATGAACTTCCAAATAGTCGAAAATCGACAATCATTAAGACGTATGACCTAGCCGGTGGTTATTTTTACAATCACACTAAATTGGAAGACGATCATGGAACATATTTCGGCTGGACACCAACCAACGGAGCAGTTAATTTCAATTTTCTAGAACGAGACAATAAACGCACAACTTCATTTATGTTGATCTCAGGATCACCTAAGCAAGGGCAGACAACTTTTGCTTTAAAGTTAAATGACGATCTTTACTCAAAAGGAAATTATATTCGAAACTTTGATGTTAACGGTATGTATCGTGAGCAGACTAAGCTACAACATGGTTTGATCTTAGATCTTTCAGGTAGTCAAAATCGAATCAATCCATTTCAAATTTTTCCTACTGTGACCAATGAAGATGGTAGCCAAGTTGATGAGATTCGAAGTTTCCAAGTGCATATCGATAAATTAAAGACAATATTTAAATTGATGTCTAATGCCCTATCTGACGATGATCTAACTTACCTGAATAAAGCATTGATTAATTTTTATATTGAAAAGGGAATATGGTATCGGAATCCAAAGCTACACGAAAATGAATTGCGAGCAACTATGATCAAAAAGGAAGAATATCCAACTCTGTCAGATTTTAACATTTATATGCAGAGCGAGCGTGTTAAATTGGCACGTCAGCAGTCACCTAACTCGTATGAGCAATTAGCGATCTCACGTATTCAATCTGCGATCGATACGATGCAATCATCGTATGCTGGTATTTTTGAAGGGATTACACAATTTCAAAGTATTTCGAACGAGAAGGTCGTGACATTTGATTTTTCGAGTTTGATCGGTGAGCCCGAAGTACTGAATGCACAAATATTTTCAGTTTTGACGCTACTTTCAGCAGATATTACTAATAACGGCAAACGTTGTCGCCAATTTTTAAAACAGAACAACAATTTCAAAGAAACGGATCTGCCACATTACATCGTTAATATTTCAGCAGCACAAAATATTCTTAAACCTAAATATAAGCGATCCGTTGATCTCTTAGCGAGCATCATGGACGGTATGAGTAATTCTTTTGCTGGAATGATACTAAATCTATCAAGTTTAACGGGAATTTTAGGGGAAGCAACAAGTTTAGATAATCCCTATACGATTGCTATCCAGCAAATATTCGGATTGATGCAGTATCGCGTTTTTGCTAGAAGTTCTGAAGGCGATGTTGCACGTCTAGCAAGGGCGCTTGATGGACAGATGACACCTTCAGAGCTTGCGTTACTAAAAACGATGAATGTGGGCCAGTTGTTTATGAATATTGCTGGTGTCGGTAATATATTTTTCGAGCAACAGCTTATGACTCATGAAGTGAAACGCTACGGAGGATTCGAGTGATGTCCAAGAAGTTCAAGATTAAGCGTCCTAGGCGACAGAAACGGCTAAATTTAGTGGCTAAGGCCAAGTCATTTAGGCAAGAGCAACAGCAAAAATACGAGATCGTTAAGAAATATTTTGCATCGGAAACTACCTTAGATAAACAGGAGTTTGCAGAAAAAGAACAAAAATTTTTGATTGAACTACTTAAGTTATTAGCCTATATAGGTGTTATTTTGGCACTTTACTTTTTTCTAGGTAGGTGAGCATGTTTGAAAAATTTAAAGTGGTGGCTAACAGGTTTAGTGACAGCGATCGTAGCAACTGGAGCGATAGTTGGCGTTATGATCTTTCTGCTATTTAGTAGTGTTCTTAATGGTGGTAAAGATTGTGACAGTAGCGATAATCCAAGCTTAGAAGTATCAACAGGGGTATCAGGTAGTTATACCGATAAGAATAGTGCCGAATATAAAAATGGAAAGGCGATATTTGAATTTCTAACTAAGGAAATGGGTTTTTCTGGGGCTGGTGCAGCAGGAGCGATCGGCAATGCAATCGGTGAATCGGGATTGAAATTACATAATCCTAATCCGGGCGGAGGTGTTAATGGTCTATTTCAATGGTCTGGCTGGAGTAATACTATCAACGGTTCACGAATAACTTCTGAGGGATCGATCAAGGCAGGAGATGAGTCGACATTAACGTTAGAAAATGAGCTCAAATTGGTCAAATACGAACTAACTCACGGATATAGCAAAGTAAAGCATTTGGTTGGTAAAGCGACTGATGTTCAAACAGCAACTAAAAATTGGTTTTTGTATTATGAAGGAATGGTTGGTAATGAAGACCAGTTCGGAAATTTACGTGAGACAGGTGCTCAATGGGCCTACAAAGAGTTTGGTGGTAGCGCGATCACTGCAAACGATAGTATATTAAATAATTCGATCGAAACGACAGATGCAAGTCAACGTGCACAAAATGATGCCGATTATGCCCAATGTGGCAATGGTAATGATATTGAAGTGTCAGGAGAGTGGTGTTGGCCTTTTGCGGGTGTTCCTAAGGAAGGTCCAAAATTAGTAGGTGAACAAAATTATGGTAAATCTGATAGTCGAACAAATGGGTATCATGACGGTATCGATTTTGGCGATGCTTTGTACAGTGGAGATGTACGTGCGATCCATAGTGGAAAAATTGTAAAAATTATGAGACCAAGTGATTCGGGTCTAGGATTTTATCTTATTTGGGAAATAACAGACGATGGATACGGGATCGCATATCAAGAGTTTGCAAGTGATATGAGCGATATTAGTGTTAAAGAAGGGGACATCGTCAATGCTGGTGATAAGCTCGGAGTCTCAAGAAAAGGTGATACGGGTATAAACGATACTCACTTACATTTAGGAATAACTAAAGAAAAAAATCTACAGAAAGCTTTGAGTAAGGCTTTTGTAGATGATGGGACTTGGCTAGATCCAGTCCAAGTTATTAAGAAAGGAATGGAAAATAATGCAGACAAATGAGAAGAAACAGCGGATGATTTTAAGTAGTTTAGCCATCGTTAGCTGTATTTTCACATTATCATTATTACCAAATAATAATAATTTAAAAATAGCCAAGGAACAGTTGGCTGCTAATGAGAAAGCACTAAAGCAACGGGAAAATAAGCGAAAAGCGTCAATGAATGTGGATTTGGATTATATGGAATCAGCTGCACAACAACGTCTGAAATATGTATTTGAGCTAGTTTATGGTGGTATACAAACCAAAAATGATCTTGAAAAAAATAAAGCAATGATCAAAAAAGTGTTGGGATCAAAACTAGCGAATAGAGTTTTTGAGGACACGCACTACGGCGATAAATTTTTTGTAAAGAAAAATATAAATACACAAGTTAGCTTTCAAGCAAGCGAGAAAAAGGACAGCGAAGTTTTAGTGACGGTGACTTATCAATTTGAGTCGCAAAAAGAATATATCAAGCTTTTCAAACTGAACTATAACTTAGAGAGGCAACAGGTAAATTCTTATATGATAACTTCTTTACGTGGAGGTTCTAGCAATGAAGCTTAATAAGATAAATATATTGCTTGGCGTGATTATTATATTAAATTTAGGTCTAGCGACGACTTTTTATTTTGTTCAACAACATATTGATGCTCAAACCGCTGATTGTCAAAGAAAAACAAAAGTCATTCAGAGAAATAGAAGCAAGAGACAGAATGTTATGCTGAATAATATTGAGCCAAAAAACCTTGAACGATATCGAAATGAAGTAAATGCTGAAGCTTATGCTAGAAAATTGTATCAAATACTCTTTAACTTTGATAACTCAAAAGAATATAATTCTAGATCACGTAAAGCTAAAGAGATAGTTAGCAGTAACGTTTTTGAAGATAAGAAATTATTTGGCACAGATAAAGATAGCTCTGGTGGCAGTTATGTAGATAGCCTGCAACTAAGATCACGATTGTATGACATTGAATCATATATTGGCATTAAAGAAAAAAGTGGGGTTATTAAAGTGACCTCTATTATTACACAAGCGGCTTCTAGATCAGGGGTATCTGAAGGCAAGCAAAGATTTGTGTACCAGTCAATTTTTGATCCAAGAAAAAAAGTCTTTACGGAAGTTTCAAAAGTGGGTATGGTAGATGAGACAGTAGAATAAAGGGGAATAATGTTATATGGGTGGACTTGAAAAAGAAATAGCTGAATTGATAGCAAACAACAGCAGTAATATAGCTTTTGAACGAGCTGTATATCAATTGATGAACATAGAATTTTCTAAAATCTTAGGTAGAGTTTTAGAAGACATTGATTATAGGTTGGTATCTAAGATGCGATCAGAAGGATACTCAATAGCTAGAAAAGATAGGCGCAGTGTTCAATTTTTGTTTGGAGACGTTACTTTTGAACGGCGATTGTGGCAGAAAGGAAAACTTTATCGTTATCCATTAGATGATCTATTGGGTATCTCACCACGATTGAGATATAGTCCACTGGTACAAGCAAAGATTGCGGATCTAACAACAAAAATAGAATTTCGTAAAGTCTCTGAAGCAGTCAATAGTTTGTCTGCTTTAAATATATCTGCGTCAGGAGTACATGCGATTACTCAACGAATAGCAGAGCAAACAACAGAGTATCAGAAGAATGAGGAAGAATTATTGTGTCCGGACAAAAGACGAATACCAGTACTTTATTTGGAAGGTGACGCTTTGCTGATAAAGTCCCAATCTAAAGGTTTGATAAATGTTCATCGTTTCCAAGTTCACGAGGGTGTTGAAAAAAATGGTAAGCGTAGTAAGTGTGTTAATGTGCATCAATTTTCAGGAGCATCACGAAAACGTTGTTACGATGATATGTTGAATTATCTTCAGAAACACTATGATTTAAGAGATACTTTGATATTATCCAATAGCGATGGTGGATCAGGATATGAGCCATCAGTATTTTATGAATTGGCTTTAGGGAGTAAGCAACATGAGCATTTTTTAGACCGTTATCATCTTAATCGTAAAATCAAAGAACGTATGTATTTTTGTCAGGAGTTGATAGAACCAATGAATAAAGCAATTAAGGAGTATTCAAAGGATAAGGTGATCAGTGTTTTGGATACAATGGAGTCATTGGCAGCCATTCAAGAAGATAGTCAGAAAGCTAAGCATTATACGCGATTATTGAGCAAATATTTAGAACGAAATTGGCCCTATATAAATCCTTTTTATAATAGAAATATTAATGTACCTAAAATAGGACTGGGTGTATGTGAGAGTAAGCACCGACCATATTCGTATCGTATGAAGCATCAGGGAAGAAGTTGGTGTAAGAACGGCGCGCATAATATGATCAAATTGATTACGCACAAACAAAATGGGGAATATTGGAAAGCTATAGAAATTGGCGTGAAAGGAGAAGAATTGGAAAGACATGATCAGGTATTGGACATAGACAAGATACTTAGTGACCCTCATTTAGAGCACGAAGGTGTACGACATGGAGCTATTCCAAATAATGGCGGATCCAGTACAGCAATGGGGATAATTAAACGCAGGTATTCTATTTAAAAATTATTTGAAAAACTTCATGCTAAATTTCCACCTGTATACATCAAAATATATTTATTAAATAAGTGGGATAAAAAATGATTGAATACAGAGTAAAAAAATCGTAAAATAGTTGTAAAATAAAGTACGGAAACGCTCGTAGTGTGGGCTATGAGTGGGCTTTTGGTAAATCTTATATATAGGTTAGATAAAGATTATTTTAAAATGGGCTAAATTTTGGAAACCGAGGATTAGCGAACGCATACAGTATCTAAAACTAACTTGACAAAGAGCGCTTTTTTGCTTATACTTTGCCTTGACTCAGGACATATCAAATGGTCACTTTGTTTCAGCGAGAGTTCGGGTGGTGTGAGAACTTGCAAAGCTCATTTGATGCTCCCTGAATATGATCAACATGAAAATAACGTGCCCACGTATTTGGGCAACTAAGAGGTTACGATGAACATCGTTGCAAGCAAGGTGGTACCGCGCATCAGCGTCCTTGCTAGCAGCGGTGCTTTTTTATTCTCTTAGGTCAAGAAAGGAAAGAGATATGAAAGAACTATCCAGTGCACAGATCAGACAAATGTATTTAGATTTCTTTGAAAAAAAGGGGCATGATGTTTTAAAAAGTGCTCCCCTAGTCCCACATGATGATCCAACGTTGCTTTGGATCAACTCTGGGGTCGCTACGATGAAGAAATATTTTGATGGCTCAGTCGTTCCTAAGAACCATCGGTTGACGAGCTCACAAAAATCGATCCGCACGAATGATATTGAAAATGTTGGACGGACAGCGCGCCACCATACGCTTTTTGAAATGCTCGGCAATTTCTCAGTTGGCGATTATTTCAAAGAAGAAGCGATCGCTTGGGCCTGGGAACTTTTGACAAGTAAAGAATGGTTTGCCCTTGATCCAGAAAAACTTTACATCACAGTTTATCCAAAAGATACAGATGCCCACCGCATCTGGCGCGAAGTTGGGGTCAAAGAAGACCATATCTACGAAGCTGAAGATAACTTCTGGGATATTGGTGAAGGTCCTTCTGGTCCAGACTCTGAGATCTTCTATGATCGTGGTCAAGCGATGAACAATGTGGCAGAAGACGATCCTGAAAACTATCCTGGTGGCGAAAACGAACGTTACCTTGAGATCTGGAATATCGTGTTCTCACAATTCAACCATAAGCCTGATGGAACTTACGAAGAATTGCCACATAAAAACATTGATACGGGCATGGGCTTAGAACGTGTCGTTTCTGTTTTCCAAAATGCACGGACAAACTTTGAAACAGATCTCTTTTTACCGATCATCGAAGCAACTGCGAAGTTGAGTGGTAAGTATCAATACGGTGATGACCCTGAAAAAGATATCTCCTTTAAAGTTATTGCTGATCATGCGCGGGCTGTGACTTTTGCGATCGGCGATGGTGCTTTACCTTCAAATGAAGGACGCGGTTACGTTATTCGCCGTTTGATCCGGCGGGCTGTGATGCACGGACAAAAACTCGGGATCGAGCAAGCTTTCTTGTACAAATTGGTCCCAGTTGTCGGTAAGATCATGGAATCAGCCTATCCAGAAGTTTTAGAACAAGCCGACTACATCGAAAAAGTGATCCATATGGAAGAAGATCGTTTCAACGAAACATTAAAAGATGGAGTCTCCTTGTTAGATGAGTTGATCGCTAAAACAAAAGCTTCTGGCGAAGATAAGCTTCCAGGCGCAGGTGTCTTCAAGCTTTACGATACGTATGGTTTCCCATACGAATTGACGTTAGAATACGCTAGCGATAACGGCCTTTCCGTTGACAAAGCTGGTTTTGATGAAGAAATGAAAAAGCAACGGGAACGAGCACGAAATGCACGTTCCAATGCTAAATCAATGGGTGTGCAAAGTGGGCTTTTGACAGACATCAAGACACCAAGTGAATACGTTGGTTATGATGAGCTTGAAACGATCGGTGTTCTAAAAGATATCATCAAAGATGAAGCGTTAGTCGCTCATGCAGTTAAAGGTGACGAAGTCCAAGTGATTTTTGATAAGACACCATTTTACGCTGAAATGGGGGGCCAAGTTGCTGATAAAGGTTTGATCAAAGATCTTGCAGGACAAACAGTAGCCGAAGTAAAAGATGTGCAACATGCGCCAAATGGTCAAAACATGCACACGCTCAAATTATTGCAAGATATTCAAAAAGACGAAAGCTATCGCTTAGAAGTCGATCAGACTTTCCATGCTAAAGTCAAAAAGAACCATACAGCAACTCACTTATTGGACCAAGCTTTACGTGATGTTTTAGGTGAACATACGCATCAAGCTGGTTCGTTAGTAGAACCGACTTATTTGCGCTTTGACTTTACTAACTTAGGTTCAGTTACGCCAGAACAACTTAAACAAGTTGAAGATATCGTAAATGATAAAATCTGGCAAAACTTGCCAGTGCAAACAGTTGTGACTGATCTGGAAAATGCAAAGAAGATGGGAGCGATCGCACTCTTTAGCGAAAAATATGGTGAAACAGTGCGAGTCGTTAAAGCTGGCGACTACTCAATGGAATTTTGTGGGGGCAACCACGTTGATAACACTAATGAATTAGGGCTTTTCAAGATCGTCTCTGAATCAGGTGTCGGAGCTGGCGTGCGTCGGATCGAAGCGGTAACTTCTAAAGAAGCCTTTGAATTTTTAGAACAAAGAAATGACCTCTTACAAGAAGCCGCTGCTGAGATGAAAGTAGTCCAATTAAAAGAAGTGCCACGGAAAGTCGAAGCAATGCAAGCCCAGATCAAAGAATTAGAACAGCAAAAAGAAGCTCTAGAAGCTAAATTTGCAAGCCAACAAGCTAAAGATGTCTTCAAAGATGTCAAAGAAGTCAACGGTCATACTTTGATCGCAGCTCAAGTCAAAGTTTCTGGGATGGATCAATTGCGGCAATTAGCTGATCAATGGAAAGAACAACAACTCTCTGACGTATTAGTGTTAGCAACTGCTCCAACCAAAGATAAAGTTAACTTGATCGCTGCTGTTTCAGATGCAAAGATCAAAGCTGGCTTAAAGGCTGGGGATCTGATCAAAGAGATTGCTCCACTTGTTGGTGGTGGCGGTGGTGGCCGACCAAACTTAGCGCAAGCTGGGGGTAAAGAGCCAGCCGGGATCCAAGCTGCTTTAGAAAAAGCAAGTGCTTGGCTAGAAACAAAATAAATCAAGCTAGATGATTGTAGTTGACGGCGTTGTTTAGTAAAATAGGTGTAATAAAGTAGCTCACGGAGGTGTTTTGGGATGAGTTCGTTAGATAAGACGATGTATTTTAACTTTGATGATGGTAAGAAAAAGGATGTACGCGAAACTTTGAAGACAGTTTATGCTGCATTGGAAGAAAAAGGGTATAATCCGATCAATCAGATCGTAGGTTATCTTTTGTCTGGAGATCCGGCTTATATCCCACGCCTAAATGATGCACGTAATTTGATCAGAAGACATGAGCGCGACGAGATCATCGAAGAGTTAGTTCGCTCATATCTTGATAAGCAGTGATCTATAAGTAATAGTGGTCATTGAGTGAAAAAGAAAGGAAACCTGATCGGTCGATCTGATCAGTAGGTACGCACGTGGCACGATTGATGGGATTAGATGTCGGTTCAAGAACGGTCGGGATCGCAGTTAGTGATGAATTGGGCTGGACAGCTCAAGGAGTCGAGATCATAAGGATCAACGAAGACGAAGGTCGTTTTGGGATCGAGCGAGTTAAAGAACTCGTAGAGAAATATGATGTGGTAGGTTTTGTGCTTGGTCTGCCTAAAAACATGAACAATACGTTAGGACCTCGCGCTGAAGCTTCACAGCGTTATGGCGAGCTTTTAGTTGAAACGTTTGGTCTGCCGATCGATTTTTGTGATGAACGTTTGACGACTGTTGAAGCTGAACGGATGTTAGTTGAACAAGCAGATACTTCCCGCAAGAAGCGCAAACAAGTTATCGATAAGCTTGCCGCTAGCTTGATCTTACAAAATTACCTAGATGGTAAAGGTAAATTATTAGCTCAATTATAGAAAAGAGGAATACAAATGAGTGCACAAGATGAAAACTTGATCACTTTAGTCGATCAAGATGGAAATGAAACATTATATGAAGTTTTATTCACATTTGAATCAGAAGATTATGGTAAATCTTATATCTTGTTGATCCCAGCTGGTTCAGAACCAGAAGAACAAGTTGATGTCTTAGCCTTTTCATTTGATCCAAATGAAGATGGTGAAGCCAAAGATGCCGAACTATTCGATATCGAAAGTGATGAAGAATGGGATATGGTCGAAGGTGTTTTAGATACTTTCTTAAACGATGAAAATCTAAACAGTTAAAAACGATCAGATAATGTAGAAAGGGGCTGGCAATTGACCAGCTCCTTTTTTAAAGATGATCAAGGTTTTAAGGTGATATTTTAGCTTGATTTTGAGATGTGCTAAAATGAAGAAAAGATCATCATTTAATTTAAGTTGAAATTTAGGAATAGCGATTTTGACATCGTAAATAAAGAGATCGAGAGAAAGGAAAAGCTATATCTCACATATTTGATATAGCGGTAAGGAAAATGTCTGAAGAAAAACGACGTTATAAGATCAAGATCGCCGGTAAAGTGTATACGATCATCGGAAAAGCACAGCCAGAGCATATGGAAGCTGTTGCTAAGATCGTTGATCAACAATTAAGTGAAGTAAAAGAGTTGATGCCGTCTTTGAGTTCGGAGCAAGCAGCGATCTTGCTTGCGATCAATGCGGTCTCAGATCAACTTTATAAGCAAAAAGAATTAACAAAATTACTTGAAAAAGAAAATAAGGATGACCAATGATTCTAACTTTAATAATAATTTTATTGTTATTTGTGGCGTTTAAACATGGTGCTACCCGAGGATTTTTAGCAGTCTCAGTAAAATTGATCGGTTTTATAGCGCTCATGGTGCTCAGCCTATGGTTTGCACCAAGTGTGGGCCAGAGCTTAGCTGATCTTTTTAGGAGTTTAGGAGTTCAATTGATCTTCTATCAGATCTTAGCCTTTTGGTTGATCATGCTTGTTGGTGGTATCTTATTGCGTTTTGTGACGGTGACGCTCAAAAAAACAACGCGGCGTTTACCAGTTATTTCACATGTCGATCGTTTATTGGGGGGGATCGTTTCTTTTTTGATGATGTATGGTGTGTTGTTTTTTGGTCTATTGTTAGGAAGTGTTTGGCCGACACCAACGCCTAAAGAAGTAATCTTAGATTCGAGCGGGGCACAATTTATTTTGAAAAAGACACCGATCATCTCACAAGAGATCTATAGCCATTGGTTAGAACAGCCAGAACTGACAGTACTTTAAAATAGGGGGTAATTTTTTGAATAAAAAAAGTTTGTATGTTCTTGAGTATGATAAGATCATGCAACGGTTAGCTGAGTATACTGTGACTGAGATGGGTCATGCTTTAGTCAAAAAACTCAAACCTCGAACAGAATTTATACAGATCCAGACAGAATTAGACAAGACAAAGGATGGGGCAGATATTTTACGCCTCAAAGGCGGGATCCCTGTTCCTAATATCGTTTCAGTTGCGCCCCATTTGAAACGCTTGGCGATCGGAGCGACTTTGAACGGTAAAGAATTAGCGCAGATCGGAAAAGTTTTACGTTTTGCTAACGAGAGCCAACGTTTTTTTAGAGCGCTAGCAGATGAACATGTTGAACTAAACTACCTTTATGGCTTAAATGATGAGTTAGCCACTTTACCTGAGCTTGATCGGCGTTTACGGATCTCACTTGAAAGTGATGGATATGTGACTGACGATGCTTCGCGTTTATTGCGTTCGTTACGGCGTCAGATCGCCAACACTGAAAGTGCGATCCGCGAAAAATTAAACGAACTGACGCGTGGTTCGGCCGCTAAATATTTGAGTGGAACAAATGTAACGATCCGAAATGATCGCTATGTGATCCCGGTGCGTGCAGAGCACCGAGCTAAGTTTGGCGGTATCGTGCATGATCAAAGTTCTTCAGGACAAACGTATTTTGTTGAACCACGTGTAGTCGTTGAGTTAAATGATCGCTTGCGGCAAGAGATCGTCGCTCAAAACGAAGAGATCAGACGGATCTTGCGCGAATTATCTGAATTAGTCGCACCATATACGGCTGAGATCGAACAAAATGCCAAGATCATCGGTGAATTTGATCTGATCAATGCTAAAGCTAAATATGCTAAAGAGCTTAAAGCGACTGAGCCCAAATTATCACGTGAAAATGATATTTATTTACGCCAAGTTTGGCATCCGCTTTTAGAGCCTAAAAAAGCCGTCAAAAATGATCTGATCTTAGGCAAAGATTATCAAGCTATGGTGATCACTGGCCCAAATACCGGTGGGAAAACGATCACTTTAAAAACGCTAGGGCTGATCCAAATGATGGGACAAGCTGGACTATTTATTCCAGCTTTTGAAAATAGTCGGATCGGGATCTTTAAAGAGATCTTTGCCGATATTGGTGATGAACAATCGATCGAACAAAATTTGAGTACTTTTTCATCGCATATGACAAATATCGTCAAGATCTTACGTCAAGTCGATAAACGGTCTCTTGTTTTATTTGACGAACTTGGTGCAGGAACAGACCCTCAAGAAGGGGCAGCGCTTGCGATCGCGATCTTAGATGAACTTGGAAGTAAAGGGGCGTATGTTTTAGCGACGACCCACTATCCAGAATTAAAAACATACGGTTTTGAACGGCCTCAAACGATCAACGCTTCAATGGAATTCAATGAAGAAACGTTACGCCCAACGTATCGTTTACTGATCGGGATCCCTGGACAAAGTAATGCGTTCAACATTTCAGCGCGTTTAGGTCTAGAGGCGCATATCATTACGGCTGCTCGTGATCTGACAGCTAAAGATAGTCAAGATCTAAACGAAATGATCGCTGATCTAGTGAAGAAAAGACGGCAAGCAGAAGAAGATGCGATCGAACTTGAACATGATCTGACTGAAGCAAGAAAAGTGCACACTGAGTTGACGACCATGTATGAACGCTTTAGCGCTGAAAGAGAGCGACTGCTCGAAGATGCTAAAAAACAAGCCAATGAACTTGTGACACAGGCGCAAAGTAAGGCAGATGAGATTATCAAAGATTTACGTGAGTTGCAGTCTAAAGCTGTATCAGATGTTAAAGAAAATCAGTTGATCGATGCTAAAGCTAAATTAAATGCCCTTGAACAACCACAAGCGCTCCAAAAAAATCGGATCTTACGTAAAGCTAAAAAAGAACAAACATTGCAACCAAATGATGACGTGATGGTAACTTCTTATGGGCAACGTGGAGTTTTATTGAAGAAAGTCGACGCCCATACGTGGGAAGTTCAACTAGGGATCTTAAAGATGAAGCTTGATGAATCTGAGCTAGAAAAGATCAAAGTTGCGCCTAAGAAAGCTAAACGCGCTGGGACGGTCTTACGCTCGGCTTCAAAGAGTCATGTTTCACCACGGCTAGATCTACGTGGTAAACGCTATGAAGAAGCGTTGACAGAAGTTGATCGCTATATCGATGCGGCGATCTTAGCAGGTTACCCATCAGTTACGATCGTGCATGGTAAAGGGACGGGTGCTTTACGTCAAGGGATCACGCAATATTTAAATACTAATCGAGCAGTCAAACGATTCAATTTTGCAGCGCCTAATAATGGAGGCGACGGTGCGACAGTTGTTTACTTTAAGTGAGCAAACAAATAAGTTGCAATTTTAAATATATGTGGTATTATACTTACGAAAAGAAAGTGAAGGTGGATATTATGGTTAAAGAATGGACAGATAGTGATTACAAAGCAGAAACAGCACAAGGTTTGACGTTGACGGATTTTTGGGCTACTTGGTGTGGTCCTTGTCGGATGCAAGCACCTGTGATCGAGCAATTAGCTGATGAGTTAGGTGATAAAGTTACGATCGGTAAAGTAGATGTTGATAAAAACCAAGCAACAGCAGCAGCCTATGGAGTAATGAGCATTCCAACGATGGTCATTCAAAAAGATGGTAAAGTGGTCGATACTTTGATCGGTTACCATGATAAGAATGCGCTAAAGAGCAAACTGGAACAATATCTCTAAG